>JADHLZ010000017.1 GCA_016780345.1 Flavobacteriaceae bacterium
TATTAAAAATGAGAGGAGTGCCCAAATTATGTATGAAATGAGAGATAAAATAATTAATTCATATAAATAATGTCCTATTTCAAAATCATAGTAACCACTGTAGATTTGAAATAATATTCCAGAAATCATTATTAGAGAAAGTAAAACAAGTTGCATTTTTACAATGGCCAGAAACTTAGAGCCAAGTAAAATCCAATTTGGGGTAGGAGTAGTATCGATTAACTGATTTATGTTTGACGTTCTAGATCTGTGTAATAAATTTGCAGCAAACAAAAATGTTGAAACGTTTATAAATAAACTAAAACTGGCTCCTGCTTGAAGCATTTTCCATGTTCTTGGATAAGTTGGAGTCCCAAATACATTTCCAAGCTCTGAAAGTCCAATAAGGTTAAATAATAAAGCAAGTATTACAATGCTTATAAATGACCAATTTCTTATGATATATTGAAAATCTATATTAGATAAATTCCATAGTTTTTTCAAATCGTTTTTTAAACTAAAATCTAAATTAAGTTTAGGTAGATTAATTTTGGTTATTCCTCCAAAGTTGGATTTAGTCAATCTTTTGGAATCTTTATTACTAAAAGAAAAAGTAAAAGCATTTTGACTAAAGCTAAAAATTCTGTAAATAGAAAATAACACAAGAGAACCTAGTGAAATAAAAATCAGTCTGTTGTAAATTATTAACTCTCCAAGAGGTAAATACAGTTCGTTTTGCTCAGAAACAGTCCAGTACCTGGTGTAATAATTTGAAGCCGATAGTCCGGAAGGATCAAATAAGGCTGCAATAAACCTATTGTCAGGGTTTGAAAAAAGTCCCTCAAGTAATGCTTCAATGATTACTATAATTATAACACTTATAAAACCAACATAAACATTTCTTGTAAAAGTAACAACTCCAAAAATTATTGAACTGTAAAAAAATAGATTTGGAAGTATTACTATAAAATAAGCATCCGTATAGGATTTCAAATCGAAAGGATTAACAATGTCCTGATTGGTTCCAGGTAAAATAAATCCAAGGGAGACTGCAATAAAAATAGCTAGAATAACTGTGTTTACTATAAAAAATCCACTTAAAAATTTTGCAGCTAAATATTGGATTTTTGAAAAGGGATATGAGTAGAGTATGGTATGCATTTCTGATTCATAATCCCTACTTATCGTTGATCCAATAATTGATGGATAAAAGAAAATTAAAATGGAAGCTGGTGCTGCAAATACACCCAAAACAGCTAATGGAGAATTAACAATTTTTGAAGATCCAGTTGATAAAGTAATGGCATCAAATATTCCAGCAGAAGCAGATGAAACAAGCATGCCTATTATGAAGAAAACAATGGCGTATAGATAATAAGCAGGCCTATTAAACCAATATTTTATTTCGTTTAAAAATATATTTAAAAACATGTGCTGTTATTTAAGAATTATTTTTTTGATCTTCTTTTAGTGCTATAAAATAGACGTCGTCTAATTGAGGATCTGCTTTTTTGAAGTCTTTTCCTGGGTTTTTTTCAGAGAAAACTCTTATGGTTAAAGAATTATCAATATTATAATTTGATGATAAAATATTATATTCTTTTTCGGCATCATCAAGATTTTCTCTTGAAACTGATTTAGTCCAAATTTTATTTTTTATCTCTTTTGTTGAATCTTGAGGTATAATGTGTTTTAAAATTCTTCCACCATTTAAAATTGCCATATCGTTACAAAGCTCTTTAACGTCATCAACTATGTGAGTAGAAAAAATAACTGTGCTATTTGTTCCAACTTCTCTTAATACATTTAAAAATCTTTGTCTTTCAGCTGGGTCTAATCCTGCGGTTGGTTCATCGACTATAATTAATTGTGGGTTGTTTAGTAGTAATTGTGCAATTCCAAATCTTTGTTTCATTCCTCCAGAATATCCAGAAACATATTTTTTTTTCACATCTGTAAGGTTTGTTATATCAAGTAATTCATCAATCAACTTTTTTCTCTCCTCTTTATTTGAAATTCCTTTAAGTTTTGCAAAATAGTTTAATAAATTTTCTGCAGACATGTTTGGATAAACTCCAAATGATTGAGGTAAATAACCTAATGTTTTTCTAAGTGATATTTTATCTTTAATAACATCGATATCGTTAAACTCTATTGAACCAGTATCAGGCGTTTGGAGTGTAGCTATTGTTCTCATTAGTGTAGATTTTCCAGCTCCGTTTGGTCCAAGTAAACCAAACATTCCTTTCCCAATTTCTAAACTTAAATTGTCTAATGCTTTTACCTTGTTTGTATATGTCTTTGATAAATTTTTGATTACTAAACTCATATTTATTACTTTTTAAAGTTGCTAAAATAATATTATTTAACATACTTGTTTGAATGCTTTATGTCTTTTTCAAAATATAATGAATTTCATTACATTTAATAAAAAGCTATCATGATTCAATCTTATAAACAGAAAATTTTACTTGAAGATAAATACGATTCAATAATTGTTGGTTCAGGAATTGGAAGTTTATGTACAGCTGCTTTACTTTCAAAAGAAGGAAAAAAAGTTCTTGTTTTAGAAAAACATTACACTGCAGGTGGATTCACCCACGTTTTTAAAAGAAAGGGATATGAATGGGATGTGGGTATACATTATATTGGTGAGGTACAAAATCCAAATGCACCCATAAGGAAAATGTTTGACTACATTAGTAATGATAAATTAAAGTGGTCAGACATGGGCAAAATTTACGACAAAATTATTATTGGAGATAAGCATTATGACTTTGTAAAAGGTGTAAAAAACTTTAAATCAAAAATGTATGAGTATTTTCCTAATGATAAAAATGCTATTGATCGTTATGTTGAATTAGTTTACAGGAGTAATAAATCAATGAAAAAGTTCTACATCGACAAATCATTGCCAAGTTTACTAAGTAAATTGTTTGGTTTCTTTTTAAGAAAAGATTATTTAAAATTTTCGGGCAAAACAACTTATGAAGTTTTAAGTTCGTTAACCAAAAATGAACAATTAATCAAAGTTTTAACTGGTCAATATGGTGATTATGGTCTTCCACCAAGACAGAGTAGTTTTGCTATGCATGCTAGTGTAGCTAAGCATTATTTTAATGGTGGTAGTTTTCCAATTGGAGGTTCCTCTGAAATTGCTAAATCAATAGATAAAGTAATTGAAAAATTCGGTGGTACAATTTTAGTTAATGCCGAAGTAAAAGAAATTATAATAGAAAATAACAAAGCTATTGGAGTTGAAATGTATGATGGTAAGAAGTTCTTTTCTGATTTAATCATAAGTGGAACCGGAGTTTTTCAAACCTATAATCAACTTATTCCTAAAGATTTGAGCTTCAAACACGGTTTTAATTTGAATTTAAATAAAGTAAAACCTTCAGTTGCTCATGGTTGTTTATATATTGGATTAAATGGAACCTCTGAAGAACTTAATTTGCCTAAAAATAATCTATGGATTTATCCTGATAATATTGATCACGATACTGCAGTCGAAAATTATTTAAACGATAATGAATCTGATTTTCCTCTTGTATACATATCATTTGCATCATCAAAAGATCCTACATGGCAATCTAGATATCCAGGTAAAAGTACCATTGATGTAATTACATTACTCCCTTACGAAAAATTTACAAAATGGGAGGGAAGTAAATGGATGAATAGAGGCGATGACTATAATAATTTGAAAGAAAAAATTTCACAACGCCTACTTAAACACTTATACGATCAACTTCCTCAATTGAAAGAAAAAATAGATACCTATGAGCTGTCCAGTCCTTTAACCACTAAAAATTTTGTTAATTATAGTAAAGGTGAGTTGTATGGACTTGATCACACTCCATCAAGATTCAATCAAAAATTTTTAAGACCTAAAACTCCAATTAAAAATTTTTATTTAACTGGTCAAGATATTGTTTCCGCAGGAGTTGGAGGAGCTTTGTTCTCTGGACTAATCACAGCTTCCGCAATTACTGGAATTAATTTTATGAAAAAGATTTATAAACCTAAAACTTTATAAAATGAAAGTTAAAATGAGTTACGTCAATGACAATACATACAGTGTTGAAAATTCTACAAAAAACAACATCCTTATTGACATGTGTGATCCGGATAAAAAAAAACATCACTCTCCAATGGAATTGATTCTTTCTGCAGTAACTAGTTGTGCAGCCGTTGAAATTGTGTCTATGATAAAGAAACGGAAGAGAGATTTTAAAGATATTTTAGCAGAAACAACAGGATTTAGAGTTGATCAAACCCCAAGATATTTTAAATCAATAGATATTAAATATATAATACACTCCTCAGATCTTAAAGAAAGTGAAGCCGATAGATTTATTTCTTTATCACTTCAAAAATATTGTTCAGTTGGTGCTACAATAAATGAAAAAACAAATATCAATTATAGTTTTGAAATTGTTAGATGAGTTAATTCTTTAAAGTTCTGATCATAAATTCATTAGCAAACTCAAACGATTTTAATCTAGCATCTTTATTTCCTCCAATTGTAACACCTCTGTCAATACAAAACAAAAAACCTAATTTCTGCAAAAAAGGATTTGACATTGGTATATTTAAATAATTCATTAAAATATCCCCCTTTGAATTTACCTCAAACATGCAATTTTTAAAACTATAACCATTTTCATTAAATTCAAGTTCTCCTTCTCTGTCAAACCCATGATGAGAGTCTTTATAAACTGTAATATTGATATTTTTTCTATCTAATTTATCCACAAATTCTTCACATGGTTTTGCAGGGGTCCAATCGTCAATTTCACCTATCAAAATATGTATAGGAACATCACTAAAATCTAAATTTTCAAAATCAAAGAAGCAAGGAGGATAAAATGCAAGATGTGAAGCAAATTGAACATTGTTTCCAAGGGTTTCCTTTATAGGATTCCAAGCAGAAAACAAAGTCACTCCTCCTCCTAAACTCCAACCAGTAATAGATATTTTTTCTTTAATAATTAAGGGATGCTTAGATAAAGTCTCTAGTGCATTGTAAGCGTCTACAACAATAGCAGCTACAGTAACCTCATTTTGAGTTCCAACAGTTGATTCAATATTTCTACTTTTAAAACTATTAAGTTCGAAAGTTGCAAATCCAGATTTCTGGTACATTTTTAAATAATCGTAATGGTGATCTCTCCAGCCCTCACTTCCTGCTACTCCTATAACAAGTGGGAACTTTTTATTAGGATTTAATGAGTCGTAAGGAATAACCAATTTACCATAGACTATTTGCTTAGGGTTTTTTGATTTTGAAATTATTTCTTCAAATGTATATGGGCTTGAACTTGTAAAAACTACTTTCTCATTAATGTTTTGTGAAAAAATATTGTAATTGAAAAAAAATATCAAAAAAAAATAGGTTTTTAAATATTTCATCACTTATATTTTAACTTCGTAAGATTTATATATTCCAATTTCAGAGATCATAGGAATGTCTTTAGAGTCAATAATTGTCAATTTAATTTCTTTTAATTCAATGGGGTCAAATTTTATTAGTCTTTTTGATCCAATTGTAGTTCCTTCTTCAATTGTAACCCAGTTATCATCAACTAAGGCTTGAAGTCTAAACTTTTTAATTCTCTGACCAAGATTAATATTTTCAGATATTTTAAAAATGTCAACAACCTTTTTTTTGTTTAATGAGATTTCTATAACATTATTTAATTTGGTTTTAAAATGACACATTGTAGAAATTTTATTGTCAATTAATTTGTCAATGGGATGAGAGATACCATTAAAGTACATTTTAGATTCCATGAAAAAATTATTTGAAAACGTATTTTTTATATAATTGTTTAATTCGTATAATCTTTTTTTATCATTTTCATGAATTAGACCTCTAGTATCAACAGGAATATTTAATAATAACGAGCTGTTGAGTCCAACAGAGTTGAAATATATGTCAATTAGTTTTTCAAGAGATTTTACTTTGTCATCTTCATCTGGATGGTAATACCAACCTGGTCTAATTGACACATCAGTTTCAGTAGGAATAAAATGAGAGCCATTTTCTTGACCAGACGAAAATTTATAATAATCGGGCATTCCCCCATATACACTATCCCTATAAATATTTGACCATGTTGTTTTATCTGCATATCCTTTTTCATTTCCAACCCATCTAATATCAGGGCCAGCATCACTAAAAATTACAGCATTAGGTTGCAATTCTCTAATAATTTTATGAGTGTTTTCCCAATCGTAATAATTTTTTTTATCAACTTTTCTTATTTCACTTGTTCCTCCATAAAACCCACTTCCACCATTTGCACCGTCAAACCAAACCTCAAATATTTCTCCATAATTTGTTAGCAGTTCTGTTAATTGATTTCTGAAATATGAAATATATTTTTTTGTTCCATAATCGGGATGATTCCTGTCCCAAGGAGAAAGGTAGATGCCAAGTTTTAATCCAAATTTTCTACATGATTTTTCCAGATCCTTTATTAAATCTCCCTCACCATTTTTCCATGGACTATTTTTTACAGAGTGAGAAGTGTAATTACTAGGCCACAAAGCAAATCCGTCGTGATGTTTTGCAGTAATAATTATCCCCTTCATTCCTGAATTTTTAATCACTTCTGCCCATTGATCTGTATCAAGACTGGTTGGGTTGAATTTGGATGGAGATTCATCTCCGTATCCCCATTCTTTATTTGTAAAAGTATTCATGTTAAAATGAATAAAAGCATAATACTCCATCTCCTGCCAAATTTTTTGTCTTTCACTAGGAATTGGTTCAACTACATTAAAAGTGCTATCACAAGAGAATAGAATTAAAAAAAATATGATTAAAATATTTTTCACTATTTCAAATTAGGAATTTAATTTTACTAACTTAGTTAAAACTACTTAATTATTATGTCCAAAATTTTAGTAACAGGAGGACTTGGTTATATTGGAAGCCATACTGTTGTTGAATTACATAAAAGTGGACATGATATCGTAATTATTGATGATTTGTCAAATTCTTCTTTAAAGATTCTTGATGGAATCAATGAGATCATAAATTTCAATATAAATTTCATAGAATTAGATTTAAAAAATTTTAAACAAACAAAATCTTTTATTAAAGAAAATATAGATATTGATGGAGTAATTCATTTTGCAGCTTCTAAAGCTGTGGGAGAAAGTGTTGAAGATCCGTTAAAATACTACACAAATAATATTTCATCTCTTCTAAATCTTTTGAATGCTTTAAAATCACTTGAAAGAAAAATAAATTTCATTTTCAGTTCATCAGCTACAGTCTATGGAAAACCTGAAATTTTACCTATTACTGAAAATGAGTCAATTAAAGTTGCTGAATCTCCATATGGAAACACAAAACAAATTGGAGAAGAAATTTTGTTTGATTTAGTCAAATCATCTCCATATTTTAATGTCATATCGCTTAGATATTTTAATCCAATTGGGGCACACAATTCAGCTTTAATAGGTGAACTTCCAATTGGAGTACCTCAAAATTTAGTTCCATTTATTACTCAGACTGCTATTGGCAAAAGAGAAATTCTTACAATTTTTGGAAACGATTATGATACTCATGATGGAACATGTTTAAGGGATTATATTCATGTTGTTGATTTAGCAAATGCTCACCTAAAGGCATTAAGTTTTTTAATTAAGAAAAAAGAAAATAATTATTTTGACACATTTAATATTGGAACAGGAAAAGCTTCCTCAGTTTTGGAGCTCATAAAAGGATTTGAAGAATCTACTGGAATTAATTTAAATTATAAAATTGGTGATAGAAGAATAGGTGATGTTGATCAATGTTTTGCAGAAGTTTCTAAGGCGAATAATGTATTGAATTGGAAATCTAATCTAACAATTGAAGATGCATTAGTTTCAGCATGGAATTGGGAAAAAAATATTAATAATGAAAAATTTTAACAGAAGAAATTTTATAAAGAAATCAGCTCTTGGAGTAGTAGCTGCATCAACATTAAGTGTTAGTTGTCAAGACAATTTATCAAAACCCTCACCAGGAAAATATATGGGAGATTTTTCAGATAAACCAATTGATAATATACGAGCTGCATTTATTGGCCTTGGTGCAAGAGGACCAGGTCATTTAAAAAACTTTGCTACACTAGATGGTACACAAGTTGTTGCACTTTGTGATTTATTTAAAGACAATGTTGAAATAGAACATAACAGATTAAAGAAATACAATTCTGTATCAACTGATGTAAGATTATATTGGGGAGATGAAAATAAATGGAAGGTTATGCTTAAAGAAGTTAAACCTGATATTGTTTTTATATCTACAAATTGGAAAAATCACGCTCCGATGGTTATACAAACTATGCTTGATGGTGCTCATGCTTTTTGTGAGGTTCCTTTAGCAATTTCAACTCAGGAAATGTGGGATATAGTAAACACATCAGAACAAACTCAAAAACACTGTATGATGATGGAAAATGTAAATTATGGAAGAGAGGAGTTGATGTATTTGAATATGTGCAGGCAAGGTGTAATTGGAGAACTTTTGCACGCTGAAGCTGCCTATATACATGAGCTTAGATTTCAAATGTTTCAAGAGGAAAGAGGAACTGGTTCATGGAGAACTCATCACTACGCTGAAGGTCTAGGAAACCTTTATCCAACACATGGATTGGGTCCAGTTGCACAATATATGAACATTGCCAGAGAAGAAGATAATTTTAAATCTATTGTTTCATATTCAACTCCTGCAATTGGAAGAAATAAATATTCAAAAGTTAATTTTGATTCAAATCATAAATGGAATAAATTAAATTATTCAAATGGTGATTTGAATACCTCCATAATTAAAACTCATTTAGGAAGAACTATATTAGTTCAGTGGGATGAAACAAGTCCAAGACCCTATACAAGACATAACTTAGTTCAGGGTTCAAAAGGAACACTAGCAGGATTCCCAACTAGAATTGCGTTAGAAGGCGGATTTGAGGGGGTTTTAAAAGATCACCATTCTTGGATTGAGGGAGATGATTTAGAATTTTTATATGAAAAGTATGATCATCCCTTGTATAAGAGATTAAATTCTAAAACAAAAAAATCTGGTCATGGAGGAATGGATGGAATAATGATGTACAGAATTGTTGAATGTCTAAAAAATGGTCAACCCTTAGATCAAAACGTATACGAGGGTTGTTTTTGGAGTGCAGTTACACCTTTAAGTGCAAAGTCAATTAGTGAAGAAGGATTACCACAACAATTCCCTGATTTTACAAGAGGAATGTGGAAAAAAACTTCCCCCCTTGAAATTATAGTATAGTATTAGTTAATGAATAATTCACTTATTATTCTTGCAGCTGGACTTTCATCTAGAATGAAAAAATCTAAATCCAGTGATGTTTTAAGTGATACTATATTAAATCAGGCTAATAATATTGAAAAAGGATTAATTGGGATAGATAAAAAAGGAAACCCATTCGTTCATTATTTATTAGTTAATGCTCAGAATGCAGGATTTGAAAACATATATTTAGTTATTGGAGAAAACTCGTCAAACTTTAGAAGTTTCTTTAGTAATAATAAATATAAAGGTTTAACTATACAATTCGCAATTCAACAAATTGAAAATGGCAGAACAAAGCCATCCGGAACAGCAGACGCTGTCTTTCAGACTTTAGTTCAATATCCAAAATTGAAAAATTTAAATTTTTGTGTATGTAATAGTGATAACTTATACAGTAAAAAAGCTTTTTTGAAAATCAGAACTACTCAAGCTTTAAACGCATTTGTTTCTTACGACAGACAGTGTTTAAGATTTAAAAGAAAGAAAATAAGTTCATTTTCAGTTTTAAAGCTTGATAAAAACAACTATTTGTTAGATATTATTGAAAAACCTAATGACCAAGAATTGAAAAGTTTTAAAGATTTTAATGGGGTTTCTAGAGTTAGTATGAATCTATTTAAATTTAATGGAAGGGTTTTTTTTAAATTTTTAAAGGATTGTCCATTCGATCCAATTAGAAATGAAAAGGAATTGCCAACAGCTGTTTTAAATCTTTCCAAAAACATCCCCAACTCTGTTTTGGGAATTCCTCATTGCGAACATGTTCCCGACTTAACCTCTAAAGATGATATTTCACTTTTATTTAATTCCTTTTAAAAAGTGAAATTCCCAAGGATTCAATACGTTATTTTCCAAAGAGACTTCTCTTTGCGTATCTAAACTTTTAAGTTTTTTCTTAACTGTAGTTTGAACCTCTTGTTTTGTATCTGAAAGATTTGCTATAAAATAAATAGATTCTTCATCGTTAGATCTTTTGAAGCACACTAAATCATTACTGTTTGTTTCAATGATTTCAAATTTTATTCTAGGATCAATATCAAGAAGATTGTTTTCTTTTTTTAACTTATTTAGTTTCTTATAAAAATCAAAAAAATCAGATTGTTTTTTTGGAATAAAATCTTTTTCAAAGAAAGCTAATCTTTTATTCAAGCCATATTCTTGACCATTGTATATAAGTGGAATACCAGGAAGAAAATAAGTTAATGCAGCAAATGTCTTTGCTCCCTTTCCATATCTTTCAAATACTGTTCCTGCCCATGTATTTTCGTCATGATTGGATGTAAAATTCATTAATATATGTTCAGAACTGTAATCCTTAATATTTCTAAGTATATTTTCTTTTAAATCATTTGAGTTGTTTTCTTTTTTATAGATTCTGTTCAAGACATGATGCCCTGACCAATTATAACTCATATCAAATAATTCAATTAGCTCAAATCCTCCAGTATGATATCCATCAGATTCAGCAAGCATTAAAACCCTTTTTATTTTTTCTAATCTGTTAATTGATTTTTTCCAGAAAGATGGTGGACAACTATGAGCCGCATCTAGTCTATAGCCATCAATGTTATGCTCTTTAACCCAATACTCCATAGCTTCAATCATTTCTTCTTGCATCTCCATATTATCAAAATTTAAATCTGCAACATCTGTCCAGCCCCATGATTCTCCAGTAGATGGGTTGATAGGATCTGTTATTTCTCCATTTGAATTTTTAGTGTAATATTCAGGATTTGTTTTTATCCAGTGATGATCCCATCCAGTGTGATTTGCAACCCAATCTAAGATGACATACATTTCATTTTTGTGAGCTTCGTTGATTAATTTATCGAAGTCTTCCTTGTTGCCAAACTCAGGATTTATTTCCTTATAGTTTGAAATAGAATAGTAACTTCCCAATGTGCCTTTTCTTTTAGTTTTTGAAATGGGATGAATTGGCATTAGCCAGATTATCTTAACTCCCAAATCTTTTAGTTTAGGGATGTCTTTAGTGAAATCTTCAAAAGTACCTGATTCAGAATATTGTCTAACATTAACTTCGTAGATAACACTGTCCTTTATTTCATCAATACTAAAATTTTTTGAAAATGAATTTTGATTTTCACAGGAAATTAAAAGCAAACCAATAAGTAAAAATATTTTTTTCATAAATTTTTATTTTTTAAAGGGGTTTTTATACCATTAATATAGACACTAATTGGTTCTCCGTCTAAAAGGGAAATAGTCGTCGTGTTCTTATTAATTAAAATAGATAATTTTCTTTTTTTAACATTTACTTTAAAACTATAACTGTCCCATTTTTTTGGAATTTTTGTATTAAAATGTATTTCCTTGTTTTTGACACGAAATCCTGCAAATCCCTCAACAACACTCATCCATGTTCCACCCATTGAAGTGATATGTAACCCTTGTTTAATTTCTTTATTATAATCATCAAGATCCAATCTGCTGGCTCTTATAAAATATTCATAGGCCTTATCTAAATCATTTATTTTACTTGCTAATATACTGTGAATGCAGGGAGATAAAGATGATTCATGAACAGTAAATTGTTCATAGTACTTAAAATTTCTTATGTGTTCATCTTCATTAAAATCTTCGTCAAAAAAATAAAATCCCTGTAATACATCCGCTTGTTTAATATATGGTGATCTTAAAATTTTATCCCATGACCAATTTTGATTTATTGGTCGTTCTTTTTTTGGAATATTCTCAGCGGGAATAAGGTCTTTATTTAAAAAACCATCATTTTGAATAAAAACTCCTAATTCTTTTGAGTAGGGTAAATAGATATCTTTTATTATTTTATTCCATTTTTTTATTTCATCTTTTTCCAATGATGTTTCTAAAATGATTTTATTGTAAATATTGATTTCAGACTTGGAAATTTTATTCAAAATTTCAATTGTGTATTGAAGACACCATCTTGCGCTGTAGTTTGTGTACCAGTTGTTGTCAACGTTGTTTTCATATTCATTTGGACCAGTAACTCCTAGTATTACATATTTATTTAGGTCTTTAGAGTAATTAACTCTTTGTGACCAAAATCTAGAGATTGCAATTAAAATTTTAATTGCTTTTTTATTAATAAAGTCATAGTCATCAGTAAAATTTACATATTTTTTTATCGCTTGGACTATGGCAGCATTTCTATGGATTTCTTCAAAGGTTATTTCCCATTCGTTATGACATTCTTCCCCATTAGCCGTTACCATTGGAAATAGTGCAGCGCCGTGATTTAATCCAATTTTTTCAGCATTTATTATTGCATTAGATAATTGATTATATCTTTGTAATAGTAGATTTTTAGAAACAATTGAGTTTTTTGTACCTAAATAAAATGGAATACAGTAGGCTTCGGTATCCCAATAAGTTACCCCTCCGTATTTTTCCCCTGTAAATCCTTTTGGCCCAATATTTAACTTTGGATCATTTCCATTAAAAGTTTGATTTAGTTGAAAAATATTAAACCTTAAAGCTTGTTGAGACATAACGTCTCCATCAATAATTATATCAGAATCGCTCCAAATATTTTCCCAGGCCTTGGAATTTTCTTTTAAAAGCCCCTCGAATCCTAAGTCTATTGAAGATTTTAGTTCTTTACTAATTGTTTTCTCAAATTCATTTTTAGGTGTATCATTAGAATTTATATATCCACCAATTTTTAAAAGGGTTAATTCATTTTCAGGATTTAAATGAAACTCACTTTGGGATCCAATTATATTTTCATTTTTATTTTTGGTAAAACTAGCTTGAATCTCCATGCAATTTATGAAATATTTTGTTTTAAAAAATGTTGCAATTTCGAAATTTGAATTTATAACTTTTGAGTTTACTACACTAAAGTTATCATTTGTACTGACTTTAACAGTTTCTAGAAAAGGCTGATTCCAATTAGCATCATTGTTTTTAATATCAATATTAATTGCAGGAAGAATTTTAAGGTTTATTTTTTTATTTAATGATTTTATTGAATATTTTATTACTCCTAAATTTTCTCTTTTTAAAGAAATAAATTTTTTAGATGTAATTTGGATTTTTTCTTTATTTGGTGTTTCAAATTTAACATTTCTTTCACACCATCCTTCCTTCATGTTTAATTCTCTTCTGTAAGAAAACACCTTGCATTTGTTTAAATCTAAAAGCTTATTATTTATTTCAATTCTAATAATATTCCAGTTTGGGCAATTAACCATTTTTGCAAAATAATCTGGATATCCTTTTTTCCACCAACCAACTTTAGTTTTGTCTTTATAATAAATTCCACTAATATAATTTCCTGTGATTTGGTCTCCGGAAAAATCTTCTTCAAAATTACCTCTCTGTCCAATTTTTCCATTTCCTAAACTGAATATACTTTCAGAATCCACCATTTTTAATGAATTAAATTTATCTTCAATTATTGACCAAGGATCTAATATGTATTTGTTTTTTAACATCTCTGAAAATCCTGAAATTTAATTTCGTTAAATTCTTTATAAACTTTATTTGCTATGCTTAATTTTTTTGATTTTCCTATTCCTATGGTCATCATTTTTAATTTATTACCTGCAATTATTCCTGCTTCAGAATCTTCAAAAACAACACAATTTTCGTGAGCAGATTGGGTTAGTTTAGCAGCCAATTCAAACCCTTCAGGGTCAGGCTTCGAAATTTTTATACTGTTTCCGTCAACAATTGCATCAAAATATGAACTAATGTTTAATTTATTTAGGATTAAATTTGCGTTTTTACTGGTGGAATATAAAGCAATTGAATGATTGTGTTTTTTTGCATTTATAATAAAATCAGAAACTCCATTTATTATGTTTGACGAATTAATTTTTGATATTTTATCTAAATAAATATTGTTTTTTTTATCTAGTAGCTCATTAAATCTTTTAATGCTTAAATCTAATCCAGCCCAATCTAGAATCTTCTTTAAACATTTATCTCTACTTACTCCTTTAAGTTCCTCATTTAATTCAGAATTCAAGTCAAATTTTAGGATTTCACATATATCTTTCCAAGCTTGAAAATGATAATTTTCAGTGTTAGTTATAACACCATCCAAGTCAAAAATAAATGTTGGTATTTTTTTCATTTAATCACTTATCGTTTTTTTATCTGTTATAGTTAGATTTAATAATCCAGCAATAATTAAAGTTAATCCAGCAACAATCATTGAAAAGATTGTTTTATCTCCAAGAATTGAAGACAGTATATTTATTCCTCCAATTGCAGCTATTATTTGAGGTATAACTATAAACATATTAAAAATACCCATACTAGTCCCCATGTTTTCTTCTTTAACTGAACTTGATAACATTGCATAAGGCATGGATAAAATACTTCCCCATGAAATTCCAATTAAGCTAAACGAAATAATTAAAAGTGAATGATTTGAAATGAAATACATTGAGATAAACCCAATTCCTCCTAAAATTAATGAGTACAGATGAATCATTTTTCGATTTATTTTTCTTTTGGATGTATACAATGTTAATACTAGTGCAAACAACATTGAAGAAAGCCCATAAATACCCATATATGATCCAGTTAAATTTGACGCTTTTTGAAAACTTAAATTTTTAGAATTGAATTTTTCAAGTTCTATTACATTGTCCAGATTAAATTCTGAAATCACTGGAATTGGAGCGTTAAACACATGTTCAGTAATGGCAGGATTAGCCATGCTCCACATTGTAAAAAAAGCAAACCAACTAAAAAATTGAATTATTCCCAGTTTTTTCATAATTACCGGCATTTCAACATATTGCTTAGTAAATTCCTTAAACATTAATTTTAATCCCTTTTTTTGTTCTTTTCTAAACTTTTTTAAATCTACAGGTGGATATTCAGATGTTGTGAGAATAGTATAAAGAATTGAAATGAAAAAAACCCCAGCTCCAATAGCAAAAGCTAACTTAACTGAATCTGGAACTATTCCTGGTTCCGAGATATCGCTAACTCCAAGACTACTTACAAAATATGGAAGATTACTTGCTATCCAAGTTCCAATTCCAATAATTAGTGTTTGAGTTACAAAACCATAGGAACGTTGAGATTGTGGAAGTTTGTCTGCAACCAATGCTCTAAAAGGTTCCATACTAATATTTATAGATGCGTCTAATATCCACAAAAACCCAGCTGCCATCCAAAGAGTAGGTGAGTAAGGAACAAAAAACAAAGCTATTGAACTTAAAATAGCTCCTATTAAAAAATAAGGCTTTCTTCTACCAAGTCTTGAATGCCAAGTGTTATCACTTAAATACCCTATTATTGGTTGAACTATAAGACCCGTTAAAGGAGCGGCAATCCAAAGTAATGGAATGCTTGATTCATCGGCTCCAAGAGTTTGAAATATTCTTGACATAAACCCACCTTGCAATGCAAAACCAAATTGAATTCCTAAAAATCCAAAACTCATATTCCATATTTCCCAAAAGCCTAATTTCTTTTTCATATCAAAAGATTGAAAAGTGTTAAATAAGTTGTAAAATAAATTGATATAGTAAATAAATACTTGAAAAGTAAGTACAAAACTATAAACAATTGAGAAGTAGATTTATAATTTTGTTCCGCAAATATATTATATTTTTTTTTAAATTTTTTTAATAAATAAACTAAATCTACGATAACGTTATAGTTTATCTGAATAAAATCTAGGATGATTCTCTTTTAATCAAAGAACATTTAATTATCTCAGTTTTAAATTCAGAGATATCTGTTTTGCCTGTTAATTTATCTATTAAAAGTTTTGTGGCTCTTTCACCCATTATTTCTCCATGTTGACTTACAGTTGAAAGAGATGGAGATGAATATCTAGAAATTACTCCGTCAGTAAAAGATATTATTGATATTTCATCAGGAACAATTATATTGTTTTTTTTTAGAACTTTTAGTGCTGAACCTGCATATATTTCATTAACCCCTAAAATAGCATCAATTTTTTTTGATTTTAATATTTTTTCTAGTTCATCTTCCAGAAAGGACATTTCAGCTTGACTACTTTTTTTATCCTTAACTTTAATAATTAAATCACTATCAGGAACAATATTGTTGTCCTTTAATGCTTCTAGATAACCTTCAGTTCTTAAATTTCCTACATTAACATAATCTTCTGATGTTAAAAGAAGTATATTTTTTCTATTGTCGTCAATTAATGTTTGAGTAGCTTCTTTGGAAGCTTGTTTGTCATTAACTATTACTTTATCACATTTTAAGTCTGAGATTACCCTATCAAATAGAACTACGGGTATACCCATATCTATTGTTTCTCTTATATGATGAAAATCTTGATTTTTTAAAGTCTCTTTTGCTATAGACATAATAATCCCATCAATATGTGCATTTGCAAGAGTTTCCATATTTAACACTTCCTTTTCGAAAGACTCGTTTGAAACCGCTATAATTACATTATATCCGTTTTCGGAAGAAATTTTCTCGATACTATTAATTACAATTGAAAAAAAATGATGAACTATTTCTGGAATTATGACTCCAATTGTCTTAGTTTTTCTGTTTTTTAAACTAAGTGCTATATTGTTGGGTTTATAATTATGTGCTTTTGCAAAAGCTTTAATTTTTTCCCGAGTTTCAATTCCGATTTCGTGACTATCTTTTAAAGATTTAGATACAGTAGATATAGATACATTAAGCTCTAGAGCAATTTCTTTAAGAGTAATTCGCTTTATCATTTTAGTAGAAATTACATAAAATATTTGCCATATTTTTAAAAATAAGACATAATCTTACTAAATTAATACAAAAAAAAGTTATTAACACTATAACGTTATAGTTTGTTAGCTATAACGTTATAGTATACTATACTACTTTTTTTGTCTTGTTCTTGGTCTTAAATTGATATAAATTAGACATCGAGAAGTAGATTTTTATAACAAAACAAAATCAAAAATATGATGAAATTTTTAAAACAAATTCAAATTCTTTTTTTGCTTTTCCTTTCAATTGGAATTTTTGCACAACAAAGTGTTTCGGGTTTAGTAACAGATAATTCTGGAAATGCGTTACCTGGAGTTAATGTTGTTATTAAAGGAACTAATGTTGGAGTTTCAAGTGATTTTGACGGAAATTATCAGATTAATGCTAATAATGGTCAAATTTTAGTTTTTTCATATATAGGTTATGAAACCTTAGAATTAACTGTTAGTGGAACAAATCAAGATGTTGTATTGACTGAATCTAGTTCAGAACTAGATGAGGTTGTAGTTATTGGTTACGGAACTGTTAGAAAAAAAGATTTAACAGGAACCGTTGATTTAGTTACAGAAAAGGACTTTGCAAAAGGTTCTGTTGTATCTCCTCAACAATTAATTAGAGGAAAAGTTGCAGGAGTATCTATTGTTTCCAATAGTGGTGCACCTGGTGACGATTCAAATGTTCTTATTCGAGGAATTGGATCACTTAATTTAAATTCAAATCCACTATATGTTCTTGATGGAGTTCCCTTAGATGCAGGAGGTGTAGGTGGATCAAGAAATGGTTTAAACGTCATTAATCCTAACGATATTGAATCAATAAGTATTTTAAAAGATGCTTCTGCTACCGCAATTTACGGTTCTCGTGCTGCTAATGGCGTAGTGTTAATCACTACTAAAAAAGGTAAAACTGGAGAACTTCAATATAACTTTAGTTCTAGATCATCTTCTTACACTCCAGTTGATTATGTTGACGTTCTGAATGCTAAACAATTTAGATCTGCAGTTCAGGCTACAGGTGTCTCTGACTATATTTCTAGACTTGGAACATATGAAACTGATTGGCAAAGAGAAATTTACGAGACTGCTTTTGCACAAAACAACAGTTTTTCTGTTTCTGGTGGAATTGCTAATATGCCATTCAGAGCATCTTTAGGATATACTGATCAAGATGGAATTTTAATGGGCGACAACTTCAATAGACTGACAGGATCGTTAAACATATCACCATCATTATTTGATGATAACTTAAGAGTTAATATAAATACTAGATATGTTAGAACTGAAAATGATTTTGCCAATAGAGGAGCCATTGGATCAGCAGTCTTTTTTGATCCAACTAAACCTGTTTATGGATCGTCAGGAGTATTTGGTGGATATTATACCTGGACCGATTCAACCGGAAAAAAACTTGCTTTATCTCCAACAAATCCTTTAGCACTTTTAAACTTGAGTGACGATGAATCAATAGTAGATAGAATAATAAGCAATATAAAATTAGATTATGATTTACCAGTTGACGGTTTGATAGCCACAGTAAATGCTGGGTATGATTTCTCAAGCGGTGAAGGGTTTAGTTCACAAGATAAAACTATGCCAACTGATTCTGCTGGTTTCAATGGAAGCATGAATACTTATTCAAATGAAACAACTAATTTATTATTTGATGCATATTTAAATTATTCAACCGATTTTTCTAACTCAAATCTTTCAGTAACAGCGGGTCATTCATACCAAAGTTTTGAATACGATAACTCAAGTACAGCCTCAATTGAATATTTAAATCCAGATGGTTCAGTTAATACAGGCTCTTCAACTAATAATAGCTTTATTGACACCTCAAAAAATGTATTGTTGTCATATTTTGGTCGTTTAAATTACTCGATTGACGATAAATACTTCCTGACTGCAACACTAAGAGCTGATGCTTCATCAAAATTACCTTCTTCTGACAGGTGGGGTCAGTTCTTTTCAGCTGCTTTAGCTTATAATTTTTATGAAAATGGAGGTGATAAGTTTAAGTTAAGAGTTGGATTTGGTGAAGTTGGAAATGTAAATGGGCTTGGAGATTATAACTTTTTAACTAGATACGTCAGTAGTGACACACAATCTAAATATGGGTTTGGTAATTCTTTTTACTCTACTTACAGGCCAGCACCTATTAATAAGGACTTAAGATGGGAAGTAGGTCAAACCACTAATTTTGGAATTGACTTTACATTTTCTGACTTAAAGTTAGATGGTTCACTTAATTTATATTTAAAGAAAACAAACGATTTAATTGCTACTGCTGTAATTGATCCATTTACCAATTTTGGTACTACTATTGATGCTAATATTGGTGACATGGAAAATAAAGGAGTTGAACTTCAATTAAATTCAACTTTGTATGAATCAGATGATTTGAAGTTTGATATCAGTTACAATGTATCTATAAACAATAATAAAATAACTAGACTTGAGAACGAACAAAACGTAGGAGGCGTTGGTTTTGGAGCCTTTTTACAAAGACATGAAACAGGAAAAGCCCCTTACAGCTATTATGTGTACAAGCAAATTTACGACCACAAAGGTAGACCTATTGAAGGTGCATTTGCCGATCTAAACGGAGATGGTAAAATAAATAATGACGATAGGTACTTTTATAAAGATCCATATGCTGATGTTTTGATGGGCTTAAGTGCGTCAATCACATATAAAAATTTTGATTTTAGTATGGCATCAAGAGCAAGTATAGGTAATTACAGTTCAAATAGAATGTCTGCTTCTTCAAATGAAAATCAAATATGGAATTTAGGAAGACTAAGTAACGTACATACATCTTATTTAGAAACAGGATTTTTGTTTTTTTCAGATAAAAATACTGTAAGTGATCACTATATTCAAAATGCCTCTTTTTTTAAGCTGGATAACGTGACATTAGGCTGGACATTAGATAATGTGATTGAAAATAATCCTATGAGATTATACATCAGTGCAGATAATTTATTAACTATTACTGAGTATGATGGTATAGATCCTGAAATAACAGGAGGAATTGATAGCAACTTTTATCCTAGATCAAGAGTAATTGCTTTAGGTCTAGATATTAATTTTTAAACTAACATTATGAAAAAAATATTTTATTTACTTACTATAACATCCATGATACTTTCTTCGTGTCATGCTGATTTAGATCAAGTTCCTACTGATCCTGATCTTTTTACAGAAATAGATGTGTTTAAAGATGTCGACTCAGCTAAGAGTGCTCTTGCAAAAATTTATGCAAGTTTAGCTGTAACTGGTCAAAGAGGTCCTGATGGAAGTCCGGATATTGATCCTAGTTTAATTGATGAAGGATTTTCTCAGTATACCAGAATTTTATACACTTTGAATGTATGTAGTACTGATGAAGCAGTTGTTGGTTGGGGAGATCCAGGTCTACCAAACATTCACGAAATGTCATGGGATATTAACAATCCTTGGACACAAGGAATGTACTTTAGGCTAGCTCAAGTTGTATCATTCTCAAATTCTTTTATTGAGAATGCTGCAGATTTAGCTTCTAGTAATAATGAAGCTGCATACTTTGTGGCTGAAGCAAGGTTTTTAAGAGCTTATGCATATTTACAACTCATGGATATGTATGCAAATGTTCCTTTAGTAACCAAAGTAACATCTGAGCTTCCAGCTCAAAGCAATAGACAAGAAATTTTCACTTTTGTTGAATCTGAGCTTAATGAAATAAGTTCTTCTCTACCTGAGGCTAGATCAAATGAGTATGGTCGAGTTGACAAAGTTGCTGCATGGGCCTTACTTTCAAGATTATATTTGAACGCTTCAGTATACATTGGAACTGATATGAGTGCACAAGTTATTACAAGTGCAGAAAAAGTAATTTCAAGTTCTTATTCATTAAACACAAGTGATGGCAATGGAAACGGCTCTGCTTATGATGAGTTGTTTCTAGCAGATAACAATGTAAATGGAGCTCAGAACGAGTTTATTTTTGTAGTTCAATTCGATGGGTTAAATAGTCAAACTTGGGGTGGTGGTACATTTATGGTTCATGCACCCATAGGAGGAACAATGGATGCGTCTATTTTTGGTGTTAACGGAGGATGGGCTGGACTTAGAACAACTAAGGCTTTAGTTGATAAGTTCAAATACTCTGTGACTGAATCTGACTCTAATGGATATCCAATTAAATGGTCTGACACTAGAGCTATGTTTCATACTGATGGTCAAAATTATGAAATGGAAAAAGTAGCTCCTTTTAAAGAAGGATATGGAGTTACAAAATTCAAAAATGTTAATATCAATGGTGCTGCTGGTTCAGATTCATCAGGAAATCATGTAGATACCGATTTAGCAATAATAAGACTTGCTGAAGTTTATTTAAATTATGCAGAAGCTGCTGTTAATGGCGTAGGAAATTTAGAAACGGCTGCAGGATTGATTAATCAATTAAGATCTAGAGCTGGAGCACCAACTATTACAAGCTCCGATTTGACATCAGACTTTGTTTTAGATGAAAGATCCAGAGAATTATATTGGGAAGGTCTAAGAAGATCAGACCTTATAAGACACAACAAATTTGTTACATCAAATTACATGTGGCCATTTAAAGCAGGAGCTGCGCAAGGGAAAGCTACTGATGAATACAGAAGAATATTCCCTATCCCAGAAGCAGTGCTTCTTGTGAATTCTAACTTAAAACAAAATCCAAATTATTAATTATGAAAACTATATTAAAATTTAGTAAACTTTTATTATTTACATTTTTAATTGTAAATATATCTTCTTGTGAAAAAGAAGACTATTTAATCTTTACTGCTATAAATCAGAAAGAGGTTAAATTTCAAAATGAATTTCAGGATGTATACAAATTATCAGCTCAGACATCCAATAACATCGCTGAACGTTTAGTTTGGAATGCTCCAGACTTTGACGCTCCAACAACAGTAACTTATGTTGTAGAGATGTCAGTAAATAGTGATTTTTCAACTATTGATATGAGTTCTGGTGATACATCCAACAATCATTTAGGGGTAAAGGTAAGTTCTATGCTTGAATTTGCTGAAACTTTAGGATTAGACGATGATCCAAATACTACTTTTAGTGACGGATCTCCAAACAATACTGGAATGGTTTACGCTAGAGTAACTGCATATGCAGGTACATCTTCTGCTGGTGCAAATCAATCTTCAACTGTTTCTAAAACTGCTTCAATGAATATTGAGGTTCTTGAAAATGTTGGTGCTTGTACTGAAGCTTCTCTTAGTACGTGGGGACTTGTTGGCGATGCGGTTAACGGATGGGGTGGAACAAATAGAGGTTTCTCAGCAGGAAATGATGTTCCTTTTTTAAGTAATGGACAAGATGGAATGTTTAGAGCTGTAGCAACTTTATATGATGGATATTTTAAAATTCGTCAAGATAATGCGTGGGGATTAAACTATGGAGATACCGGAGCTGATGGAACTCTTGAACAAAATGGAGATAACATAGCAATAACTGCTGGTCACTATATTATTGATTTTGATGCTAATAATTTAACAATTTCAGTAACCAAAGCTGATACTGTATGGGGAGTTGTTGGAGATGCAACAATTAATGGATGGGGTAATGCAGAAGATGTTAAATTAATGCCAGACCCATGTAATGATGGTGTATATGTTGTCAAAGATGTTGTATTGAAAGATGGATTTATTAAATTTAGACAAGACGACGCGTGGGGAGTTAATCTAGGGGATAATGGTGCCGATGGTACCACTGAACCAAATGGTGATAATATCGCTGTTGTTGCAGGAACTTATGATATGATTCTTGATACAGTTAATGGAACCTATACTTTAACAAAAAAATAAATTTTGTTTTTTAACTTATTTAAAAAAATGGGTTGTCTATTTTTTGATAATCCATTTTTTTTTTTATCAACTTTAGAAATGAAACAATTTTTTATCAAATTTTTATTAATATCTTTTTTTTCAATCAATATTAATTCACAAGAGACTTTTACAAACCCTATTATTAATGGAGGATACCCTGATCCCTCAATTGTAAGGGTAGATGATGATTTTTATGTTGTAAATTCATCTTTTGAATACTTTCCAGCTCTTCCTATTCATCATAGTAAAGACCTGGTTAATTGGAAGTTGATTGGTTATGCAATTGACAGACCAAGTCAAGCAACAGGAGAAGTAAATTTATATGACGTTCAACAACAAGGAGGAATTCATGCTCCTTCAATTAGATATCATAATGGTCTTTTTTATATAGTTACAACAAACGTTTACAGTCCAAAAGATAAATCAAAACCAACTGAAATGGTTAATTTTATATTAACAGCAGAAAATCCATCCGGACCTTGGTCTGAACCTCACGTTATTGAGGATGCGCCAGGTATAGACCCTGATATATTTTTTGATGATAATGGTAAAGTTTGGTTTGTTGGGACTCACGATACTGGAAATCCTAACAAAAACGGAATCGGAGAAATTTGGGTTCAAGAATTAGATTTAGATAATTGGAAGTTAATTGGAAAAAGACATTCGATATGGCGAGGTGCTTGTGGAGGATGTTGTGTTGAAGGTCCACATATTTACAAACAATTTGGAAGGTATTATTTAATGGTAGCCGAAGGGGGAACTTCCTACAATCACTCAGTTATGATAGCCTCAAGTGTAAATATTGAAGGTCCATATGAGTCAAATCCAAAAAATCCAATATTAACATCAAGACATTTATCTAATAATAATTGGGTTCACAGTACAGGACATGCAGATTTAGTTCAACTTAAAGATAATAGATGGTACATGGTTTCATTAGGAATTAGAAATGAAATGGATTCGTCCAGTAATATGGGAAGAGAAACCCATTTAATTCCGGTTTCTTGGGAAGAAGCTTGGGACAATTGGGTTGAAGTTGAGGAAGGAAGATGGGAACCTGTGATTATTAAATGGCCAGTAGCTGCTCCTGAAACTGGAAAAGTTGAAAGACACAATCCTATTCCATTTTCTGGTTCAAAACAATCTAATAATTATTCTTTTTTCGATGATTTCACTAAATCTAAACTTGATTTACATTGGAATTTTAGAAGAGTTCCAAGAGAAAATACATATGAGATAAATTTAAAAAAAAACGTTTTAAAACTCAATTTAAGTCCACAATCCTTTGAATTGAGAGCTCAATACAATTTAATGGGTTTTAGACAAAAAGAAACAGAATTTGAGTATTCAACAAGTATGAATTTTAATCCTAAAAAAAATCTTTCTGAAGCAGGTTTGAGTATTTTTTCACAAGATGATAATTACATAAATTTTACTGTTAAAAAGCAAAACAATAAAAAATTATTAACCTTGAGTGTTAAACCTAGAGACCATAAACTAGAAGTTGTTAAAACAATTCCTTTAAAAAATAATGAAAACATAGTTTTAAAAGTTGTATCTGAAGAAAATATGTATACTTATTTTTATTCAATTGATAATGGTAATTCTTTCAAGAAATTTTCCGAAACCGCAGCTAATTTAGTTTTATGTAAAGGATATATTGGTACAAATTTGGGTTTATACGCTTCAAGTAACGGAAATAAAACAAATGAATACGCAGAATTTGAATGGGTCAATAATAGTATAAAATAAAAATCATGAAAAAACTTTTAGTTTCAATATTATTTATTTTTTCTTCTTGTGATAAAACTAATACAATTATTTATGATACTAATTCATTAGACTTAATTGTTGACAAATACATCAATAATGGATCGCAAGCCTTACTATTAGTGAGATTAGAGGATAATGATGGTAATCCCATTTATCAATACAGTAACAAGAACGATGAATTAGTTCCTAATCATAAGATCAATGAAAAAACTTGGTTTAGAATATGGTCAATGAGTAAAATAGTTACTATTTCACTAACAATGGATTTAGTGGAGGATGGTATATTGAAGCTAGAAGATCCTGTAACTAAATATATACCTGAATTTAGCAACCTTAAAGTAGCTTTATCAAAAGAAGGTAAACCCTTAACAAATTATGGTGAAGGATTAGGTGTTGATGTACAAGAAAATGATGAACCATGTCCATACCAATTAGTTGAAAATAAATCAGAAATGACCGTTTTACATTTAATAAATCATGAAGCGGGATTTTATTATTCAACAACTGGTATTGATTGTTTAGACAATGTTTTGGATTCAAAAAATTTAGCAGCCTCAAAAAATTCTAATGAATTGATTCAGAAATTATCTGAATTACCATTAATTGATTACCCTGGAAATAAACATTTTTATGGTCTTAACACTACAGTTTTAGGACTTGTAAATGAAAGAGCTTCTGGTGAAACATTAGATAATCTTGTTAAAAATAGAATAACTGGACCATTGCAAATAAAAGGTCTTCAGTATAATAAAAATTCTGATACTAAATTATTACCAGTTTTTTCTGGAGTTGATTCAATTATAAGATTGGCAAAGGATGGAGAGTTAGATATAATGGGTTCGTATGTTCCAGGTTATGGTATTGAAAACAACTTGTTTATGGGTGGAGAGGGAATGATTGGTACAGCAGATGGGTATGCTGATTTTTTAAGAATGCTTTTAAATCATGGTGAATTAAATGGTCATCGTTTTTTGGAAGAATCTTCAGTTAAAGAAATATATTCCCCTCATACCCAATTGAACAATGAGTATGGTTACAACGGATATAATTTATGGGTAATGAGTAGCTTGAATAAAGAAAAAGGATATGGAGATGAAGGTCTGTGGACTGGAGGTGGTTATGAAGGCACTCACTTTTGGATCGATCCTAAACGTGATTTTGTTGGCTTAATAATGAGTCAAATGTTTGAAACACCTCCCCAAGGTCACGGCAGAGATAATGAAATAAGAGGAGAAGTTTATAATCAAATATTTAAAAATGAAAAATAATATTAATAAAAATTGGATTTTTATTTTAATTGGTTTTTTTGTTCTGTCGTGTGATAACGAGAATAAATCAGAAACACTGAATTTAGATGTCAAACTTTCTAATAAGATCCAAAGAGTAGAACCTCCAAATTGGTGGATTGATATGAAAACAAAGGATTTGCAATTACTAGTATATGGAAAAAATATCTCTGATTATGTTCCAATTATCAACAGCCCAAATGTTAAGTTAATTTCATATGAAAAGGTTAAAAATCAAAATTACTTGTTTTTAAATATTTCAATTTCAAAAAATGCCAAGGCAGACACTATTTTATTAAATTTTCTTAAAGATGATATTATAGTTGACATGTATGAGTTTTCATTATTGGATAGAAAAGAGAATGCTTCAAAAGTAGAAGGGTTTAATTCTTCTGATGTTATGTATCTTATTACACCAGATAGATATGCAAATGGAAATCCTGAAAATGATGATATATCATACATGTATGAACGTCCCAACAGAGATAACAATCGGGGACTTCATGGAGGTGATATTCAAGGAATTATAGATAACCTTAATTATATTAAAGAAATGGGATTTACTACCATTTGGCTTAATCCAGTTCTCGAAAATAACATGAAAAAATCTTCTTATCATGGATACTCAACTACAGATTATTATAAGGTTGATCCTAGATTTGGAACTAATGAACTCTTCAGAGAGTTAAGTGAAAAAGCTAATGAAATGGGAATTAAATTAGTTATGGATATAATACCAAATCATTGTGGCTCTGAGCATTGGTTTTTTAAAGATCCACCTATGGATAATTGGTTTAATAATCAATCGGGATTTAAACAAACAAGTCACAGAAGAGAAACAATTCAAGATATACATGCCTCTGAAATTGATAAAAAAGAACATATAGATGGATGGTTTGTTGAAACAATGCCTGACTTGAATCAAAAAAATGAAAAAATGTCAACATATTTAATTCAAAATACGTTATGGTGGATTGAATATGCTGAGCTTTCTGGTATTAGAGTTGATACATATCCATATTCAGATAAAAAATTTATGTCTGATTGGACATTTTCTGTAATGAACGAATATCCCAATTTTAATATAGTAGGCGAAGAATGGTCTGATAATCCTTCTTTAATTTCATATTGGCAAAAAGGCAAAGTCAATCATGACGGCTATGTTTCTTATTTGCCATCTCTTATGGATTTCCCACTTCAAATCTCTTTTGCTGAAGCTTTAACGGATGATTTTGGTTGGGGAAAAGGATTTGTTAAGCCTTACAGAACATTAGCTACTGATTTTGTATATCCTAATCCAAATAATTTATTAATATTTCCTGACAACCATGATATGGCAAGATTTTTTACTCAAGTCAATAATGATTTAGATTTATTTAAAATGGGTATTGTTTATTACAGTACAATGAGAGGAATACCTCAGTTTTATTATGGAACTGAGATATTAATGAACAGTAATGAAAATCCAGGAGATCACGGTTTGATTAGAACAGAGTTTCCGGGAGGTTGGCCAGATCACACAAAAAATGCTTTTACGGGAGAAGGATTATCAAATGAAGAAAGAGAAACTCAATTGTTTTTTAAGGAAGTTTTGAACTGGAGAAAGAATAATAAGGTTATTCATGAAGGTAAATTAATACAGTTTTCACCCAAGGAAAATGGTATATATTCTTTTTTTAGAGTTTTAGAAGATAAGTTAGTTTGGATAATTTTTAATAGGAATAATACTTCAAAAATAATAGATACATTTAGGTTCGAAGAATTGATTTCAAACAAAGAATTCGGATATGATGTGATTAATAAAAAAAGAATTTCCATTCAAAACAGTATTCTTATAGACAAAAAAACGGCTTTAATTATAGAAATTGAATAACTATAGTATATGAGAAATTTTATTTTTTCATTATTAATAAGTTTTAATTTTTTAAATTCTCAAGTTCAAAATGTAACTTGGACTGTTGATCCCAATCCCTTTAACGAAGATCAAGAAATTAATTTAAAAGTTTCAGGAATTGATACATCTAAGTGGGGAGTTGATGATATTTATTTATGGACATGGTATTTTGATTCAAATGATGTTGAAGTAAACTCCAGTATCAATTGGAATGGCGATTGGAGTAATTCTAATGAATCAATGAAAATGACTAAAAATCAAGACGGATCATTTTCTTTTAAATTTAAGCCAACAGACTTGTATAAAGATACAGGTATTGGAAAAATAGGGGTTTTAGCAAAAGCTAAAAACGGAACAGGAGATAAAAAAACTCCTGATCATTTTTTTAAAGTTGGTAAATTTGATTTGACAGTAAATAGTCCTGAAGAAAATCCATATATTCTTGAAAGAAACGGTTCGTTTAATATTAGTGTTTCGGGAGATATTGAATTAAATTATATTTTAAAAAATGATAAAGATACAGTACACACTGTGTCAAACAATAAAAATTTTAATAAACAAATTTTTGGACCAGAATCAAATGAAAATGGTTTTAAATTAACTAAATCTTCTAAATTAGAATTATATGCAATCGATTTAAATAACTCTTCTAATTCAAGAATCTTAAATTTTGATATTATCGTTGAGCCTATAGTCAAAAATGAGTCTCCTCCAATTGAGCTTATTGATGGAATTAATAGATTAGATGATAACACAAAAGTATATTTACAATTGACAGCACCTAATAAAGATTTTGTTTATGTAATTGGAAACTTTAATGATTATAAAGAAAGTGATGAGTTTTTAATGAATAAATATCCTGACTCGAATACTTTTTGGATTGAATTGAATGAATTAAATTCAAAAGAATATTATTACTACCAATATTCTTTATATAAAATAAAACCATTAACTAATTCTCCTTCAAATGTTAAAGTAGCAGATCCATATTCTGAACTTGTTTTATCTCCATTTGACGATCCTTATGTTCCTGTTTCATCATATGAAAATATTCCGGATTATCCCAATGGACAGGAGAGAGAATTCACGCTTTTTAAAACCCAAAAAGACAATTATAATTGGAAAGTAACAGAATTTATTAAACCTAAAAAAGAAGATTTAGTTATTTATGAAGTTTTAATTAGAGACTTTGATAAAAATAGAAATTTTCAAGACCTAATAAACAGAATTGATTATTTTAAAAATCTTAATATAAATGCAATTGAATTAATGCCAATTATGGAATTTGAGGGGAACGAAAGCTGGGGCTATAACCCTTCATTTCATTTAGCATTAGATAAGTTTTATGGTTCTCCTGAAAAATTTAAAGAACTTGTAGATTTATTTCATCAGAACGGTATTGCTATTATTCTCGATTTAACAATGAATCATTCTTTTGGAAGAAATTCTTTAGTAAGAATGTGGATGGATGACCCTGATAATAACGGATGGGGTGGACCTTCCTCTGAAAACCCTTATTTTAATACTGTTCCAAAACATTCATATAATGTAGGTTACGATTTCAATCATCAAAGTGAATTAACTCAAATTTATACTAAAAGAGTAATTAAGCATTGGATTGAAGAATATAAAATTGATGGTTTTAGATGGGACCTTACTAAAGGTTTTACACAAAATTGTAGTGAAAGCAATTATGATTGTACAAATCAATATCAACAAGACAGAGTTGACATTTTAAAAATGTATGCTAATTATAGTTGGTTACTTGATGATAATCATTATGTGATTTTTGAACATTTAGGTACTGATTTGGAAGAAAAAGAATGGGCTAATTACAGAATTGATGAAGGAAAAGGAATAATGATTTGGGGTAAAATGAACTCAGAATATAATCAATTAACTATGGGGTATTCCGATAATTCTGAAATTTCAAGGGCAGATCATAAATCAAGAGGTTTTGATGATAAAAGGTTGATTACATATGCTGAAAGTCATGATGAAGAAAGATTAATGTTTAAAAATTTGAATTATGGTAATACATCAAATTCCGAACACAATGTAAAAGAAATTGAAGTTTCACTCGATAGAATGAAATCATTAGGAGCGTCACTACTTTTAATCCCTGGACCAAAAATGATTTGGCATTTTTCAGAAATGGGTATGGAAAATTCAATTTTTACATGTGAAGATGGAACGTATGGTGCAGAAGATTGTAAACTTTCTACTAAACCACAACCTCAATGGAAAGAAGATTGGAATTCACTTGCTAAAAGAAAAGAAATATATAATTATTGGAAAAAACTGATTGAATTAAAGATAAATGAACCTGTTTTTGAAGGGCAATATGAGCTAGGTAAAATTGATCAAAATAACTTACTACCCTCTTTTAAAGTTTGGAATAATGATCTTAAAAACGATGAATTAAAGTATATTTATGTTGTTTCAAATTTTGAAGTAAACAAAAGATCAGTTGTTCTGGATTTACCCTATAAAGGGGAATGGAAAAATTTATTAAATGATGAATTTATAGACTTTTCTGAAAACTCAACTTTGGACATATTGCCTGGAACATCAATTGTTCTAGGAAATTATCTTTATTGTGGCTCTATTGATACTGATGATGATGGTGTTGGTGATCTTTGTGATGATGATAGAGACGGAGATGGTATTTTAAATGATAATGACACGTGTCCAGATTCCAAAGTTGGAGTTACAGTAGATGTTACAGGCTGCGAGTTATTCACCCTGCCATTAGATAACAACAAGGTTTCTGTAACGAGTTCGACTTGTATTGGTACTAATGATGGTTCTATTGGACTAAGTGTTGAGGACGCGAGTTATTCTTATTCAGTGACTGTTACTGGCAAGGACGATCCGATTTCACTAGGAGGGGA
>JADHLZ010000018.1 GCA_016780345.1 Flavobacteriaceae bacterium
CCTTCAAAATGAGTCAATTTCCAACCTCTATACGGTTTGTTTAAATCAGGTAACCCTATGTATCCTGGGGCACCGTTATCACTAGTGAAAATGATAATTGTGTTGCCATCAATATTATTTTTTTTAAGTACATCTCTTATTTTACCAACTCCTCTGTCCACTGTCATTACCATAGAAGCTAGGACTCTTTCATAATGGTTTTCAATAAAGGATAATTTTTCATAATCTTCTTTTTTGGCCTGAAGTGGGCTATGAACAGCCCAATAGGCTAAGTACAAGAAGAATGGTCTATTTTTATTTTTTTCAATAGCTTTTACTGCTTCATTTGTTAAATAATCGGTCAAGTGTCCATCGGGATTCATTCTCGGACCTTCATTAAAATTAACAGCGTATGGAAGATTTCCCCAAAGTACTTTGTCAATAGGGTCAAATTCTAATTTAGCGTTAATTACATTTTTATCATCTTCTGGTAAAAACAATGATCCTTGATCTATTCTAAGACTTTCATCAAAACCATGTTTTCTTGGTAAAAAGTCTTTGGCGTGACCCAGATGCCATTTTCCAATATGAATGTTATGATAACCCTCAGGTTTTAGCATTTCTGCAATAGTTTTTTCGGATTGTGGAAGGCCCATTTCTTCAATATCAATAATATTTTCTTCTCTTTTATCGTAATAAATACCATCAACAACTTCATTTTTTTTTGAAAAAATACTTACTGCTTTCATCATACTGGAGGTAGTTGGAGTAAACTCAAATCCAAATCTAGTTGCAAATCTTCCTGTTAAAAGAGAGGCTCTTGATGGTGAACAAACAGGACTTGAGGAATATCCATTAGTACAGAGCACACCATCGCTAGCTAACTTATCTATATTGGGTGTTTTAAACTTGCCATTTGCCATCCCACCTCCATAGGAACTAATTTGATTGAATCCAAGGTCATCTACAAGAACAACTATTATATTGGGTTTAGAGTTTGTTCTGCTTTTAGGTCCATTTTCCCATTCTATTGGAATATTTTTTTGAGTTGGATTTTTAATTTGACCAATGTATTTTGGTATTTTATACCAGTTTTGGGAAAACCAAATACCTGCTGCAGCAACAATTAAAACAAAAATCAGTAAAAATTTTAAAAGTTTATGCTTCATTTAATTTTATATTCTCTTAATATGTCTTCACAAGTTTCTATTGATTTAATTCCTCCAACACCTTTTCCTGCTTGCCAAAACTTAACATTATCATCAAATGCAGTTTTACTGTAATTTTTTAAGCCTTTACTCATTAAATACATTCTTGCGTATTTTTTAAGCTTAGGTCTTTTGAGCATAAAATTAATAATTGGTCCTGTTCTTAGACCGCCTTTCATTATATCTTTTGTTTTTATTACAGAGGAATTATTTCCAGCAACTTTATTAGTCCAAACAATGTCTTTTTCCTCAGAATCAACAATAGCTTGCTTATAACTATCAGTTACAATACATTCTTTAGAAGCTAAGAACCTAGTTCCAAGTTGAACACCTGCATAACCCATTTCTAAAACTTTATTATAATCCTCTCTATTTCCAATTCCACCTGCACATATTAGTGGGATCTTTATATCCTTTAAATCTTCAATAAATTTTTCTGCTGATTGAATACCGGTTTGTCCTCCAGCTCTCCAATTTATACAGTTTAATCCATCAACTCCACAATCTATCATAGCAAGAGCAACTTTTTTGTTTGGAACGTCATGATAAACTTTTATTTCGTGTTGTTTTGCAATTTTTACAATTTCGTGAGGCTTTCCAAGTGAGGTAAGAAAAAATTTAACACCCTCTTCAATGGAAATCTCCATCCATTCTTTCATTTGGTTGTGGTATTTTTTATTAGCACCTCCAAAAATTGTAAAGTTTACTCCAAAAGGTTTTTTTGTAAGTTTTTTTATAAGCTTTAAACCTTCTCTAAAATCATGTCTATACAAAGAAGTTAGAGCTACAGGTTGAACCACACCAAAACCTCCTGCTTCAGAAACTGCAGCAATTAGTTCAGGGTTAGATCCTGGATACATTGGACCACAAATAACCGGTATTGAAGCTCCTGTATCACTTAAAAATTGTTTTGTTTTTGATTTCATTTTAATAAATTTCTTGAAATTATGATTTTTTGAATTTCAGAAGTCCCTTCGTAAATTTGAGTGATTTTAGCATCTCTCATTAATCTTTCAACGTGATATTCTTTGACAAATCCATTTCCACCATGAATTTGAACAGCTTCAACGGTATGTTTCATAGCCATTTCAGAAGCATAAAGTTTTGCCATAGAACTTGAATAGCCATATGTTTCTCCATTATCTTTTTTACTTGCACTTTTGTAGATTAAAAGTCTAGCTGCTTCAATATCTGTTGCCATTTCGGCCAGTTTAAAAGAGATCGCTTGGTGCTGGCTAATTGGTTTTCCAAATGTTTTCCTTTGTTTGGAGTATTCCAGTGCCATTTCATAAGCTCCTTCAGTTAATCCAAGAGCTTGGGCTGCTATACCAATTCTTCCTCCTTCTAATGTTTTCATTGCGTATTTAAATCCAAACCCCTCAGGTCCAAGTCTGTTTTCTTTTGAAACAATTACATCTTGAAAAATAACCGAACATGTGTCAGAGGATCTGATACCTAATTTATCTTCTTTTGGCCCACAAGAAATTCCATTTGTATCACTGTCAATAACAAATGCATTAATTCCTCTGTATCCCAAATCTGAATTGCTTTGAGCGATAACAACATAAATATCTGCCTTTAGTCCATTGGTTATCCAATTTTTGACACCATTTAAAACATAATGGTCTCCTTTATCAATTGCTGTTGTTTTTTGCTGAGTTGCGTCTGATCCCGATTCTGGTTCGGACAAGCAAAAGGCACCAATTTTTTGACCAATTGCAAGAGGTTTTAAATATTTTTCTTTTTGTTCTTGAGTTCCATATTCTTCAATTCCCCAACATGCTAATGAATTGTGAGCTGATAAAATTACCGAACATGAGTTGTCGATCTTTGAAATTTCTTCAACAGCCAAAGCATATGAAATTGTATCCATTCCGCCTCCTCCATATTTGGTTGATACAGTCATTCCAAGAAACCCCAACTCAGCCATTCTTTTGACTTGTTTTTCTGGGTATTCACATTTTGAGTCACGTTCAATAACACCCTCTTTAAGCTCGTTTTGAGCAAAATCTCTTGCCGCTTGTCTTATCATTAAATGTTCTTCACTCAGTTCAAAATTCATTTTTATATATTTTTAGTAGCGTATAAATTATAATTCCTTTTTAACCCAGCTTCACGATGCACTAAACCTTTGGAATAACCAGGTATCTTTTCAAGCTCTAGCATTTTACATGCTTTGGTATACTCCGCAATTGCAAGAGCTTGCCATTTACCTTTGGTATCTGAAGGTACATTATATTCTATTAATGAATTACCAATAATTCTTCCGTTGAATGCAAAATCACCACCTAGTAGGATTACACTTTTAAAAGCTTGCGACCCGTATTTCTCAACATATGCTTCCCTTCCAGTAATTGAAATAGATTTGTCTTTATATTGAGCCATTTCTTTTAGCTCAAGAAGATTAATCATGTAAGCTTTTTTATTTGATTTTTCATTTAATAAGCGTTCAGCCTGTTCTCTAGTTGGAAGTATATTTGATTTGGAGTTACTAAAGTTATGTAACTCGCTCTTGGATGACTTTATTAATTCAAAAAAATACCCAATAGGTCTAAATAATTTTAAAAAATTTACAAAGAAACGAGGTGAATTTTTTGGTAAAAGATTGAATACTTGAACTGCCTGTAAGTTAATTTTGCTTACATCATCTTTATAAAATTTAGCGAGTTCAAATTTATCTTTAAATTCAACTATTAATACATCTGACCAGAAATCTTTTTTACCAATATTAGTGTAATGACAGTCAAACCAATTAATAATATTTAATTTTTTATTAATAAGATTACTTTTTAATTCTTCTTTAACTATGACTTTAGTAATTTTAATAAATATGACTAATACGATTTTATTTGTATTTTCATGATCATTAAATTTTGAAGGATTAGGAAAAATATTGACCATATTTATTTTAACATTTATAAGTTAACTGTTCTTTATAAATTTAGTATTTTTATACTAATTACGCAAAATCATAAAATTTAAAGTGAGTAGTACAAGAATAAAAATAGTTGAAACTTCTATTTTATTATTTAATAATAAAGGATTAGCGAATGTTCGATTACAGGATATTGCTGAATATAATGAGATAAGTCCAGGAAATTTAACTTATCATTTTAAAACAAAGAAGGATTTAATGGAGTATATAATTTATTATATGATTAGAAAATTAGTTGAAATTGAAGCAAAACAAAGAGAATCTTTAAAGCATATGTCACTCTATAAAATTTTAAGAAATAATCTTATTTTTTTATTTAATTATAGGTTTTTTTTTAGAGATATTTTAGAAATTATAAATTTAGTTCCAAACGCTAAATCGGTTTATAAAGATGTAATAATTATTAATGAAAAATTTACAACTGAATATATTAGCATCAGTATTAAAAACGGCTATATGAAAAAAGAAGTATTTGATGGTCAGTATAGAATATTTGCTAGAAATAATTGGGCCATTATTTCTTCTTCATTAGCTACTTGGGAAGTTTTAGATGACTCTAAAAATAGGTACCATAAGATATACAATGAAATAATGGGTCATTTCTATCCTTATTTAACCAATAAAGGACTTGAAAGGTACAAGTCAAAACAAAAAGAAATTTCAAAAAAAATAGATAAGGACTTTAAAAATCTTTAATCTTTACTGTGGATAATAATCAGGCTTTAAATTTGTTGGAAATGTAATTCTAAAAGTTTCAGCTCCTGAAAAATTTGGAGCCAGTAGCCTTTCTCTAGTAAACTCTCCACTAATTCCATTAAATTTTCCTGTACCTCCGATTATTGTTCCATTAAATACTTGTCCTTTAATACCCCACACAAATAACATTATTCCAGTTATGGTATCCTTAGCAGGTTCGTTTACATCTGCGCAGTTTTTTGACCTAAAAGAAAAGGTTGCTGTTTGTTCAAGTATAATTTTATCATTTAACTTTTCACATTCTTCTGCACTTTTAATGTATGCTTGAATTATTTGATCTTTAGAACTTGTTGGTATCAATTTTCTGTTAATCGAACTAGCTATAAATTCACTTGAAATATCAGTAAAAAATCTATTCATAGCTGTAAAATTTCCAATAACTTTTTCTGGGTATTTTGCTGTTTGAACCATTGGATCATTATCAACTAGTTTTAAACCACCTGATGTTTTTTCAATAAAGTTCTGATCCTTTGGGTCTAATTCCAAAGGATTTCTACACTCATTTTCAGAAATTGTTCCATTGCTATAAATTGGACCACCCCCATGTAAAATCAAACCATTACTATTAACTTCTTTTTTACTTAAAGAAAAAAGTTTAGACTTTAATGAATATGGGATAAAAGGAATTCTAGATAAAATAAACTTTCTTTTTATTGAGGGTAAACTATTTAACATTTCAACATTAAAAGTTTGTCCAAACAAAGGGCCATTAGAAACGGATTCGATAATTAAGTTGTTTTTTTTCATAATTTTTTACCAAGGGAAAAAATATCTTTTTGAATTTTCAGAATTATCAATTGGGATAGAAACATCAGCATTAGAATCCCATTTTGGTTTTCGTAAATCTTTAATCCAATTATTTAATTTTAAAGTTAGTTCTTCGGCTTTTTCTGGATATTTAGAAATTAAATTATTTATTTCCTCTGGATCTTTTTCTAAGTTAATTAAAAATTTAAAGTTTTCTTTTTCGTTTATATGTAATTTATAATTTTTTGAAATAATAGATTTAACATACCCTGTCTTCCAAAATAATTCATCGTGAGGTTTCTTGTCCTCAGATTTAAAAAATGGAAGCAACGATACGCCATCGTATTTATTACTTAATGATGGTGACTCAACTGCGTCTAATATCGTCGGAACAATATCTAATAAACTAACCATATGACTATAATTTTGTTGAGGCTTTATTTTATTATTCCACTGCATCATCATGGGAACTACAGTTCCACCCTCAAAATTGGACATTTTTCCACCAATATAAGGTGAGTTGTTAGTAGCTCTAGTATATGTTGCTCCTCCATTGTCACTTGTGAAAATAATTAAAGTGTTGTCTAAAATTCCTTCACTTTCAAGAGTCCTTTTAATTTCTCCAACACTGTCGTCTAAATTTTTAATCATAGCGTAGTATACTCTTTTATTATGATCCTCGATGTGATCAAACATTTCATAATATTTTCTTTGTGCTTGAAAGGGTCCATGAGGGGCCATGTGAGAAAGATGAAGAAAAAAAGGCTTGTCTTTATTTTCTTTTATGTAATTAACAGCCTTTTTAGTAAAAACATCAGTTAAATATTCTGAATTTTCGGGAATTGAATTTTTTCCATTTTCCAATGTGTAATATTTTGTTACCTGCCATGTTATGAAATCTGCAAAATCCCAAGTCTGTTTTGACTCTACAATATTATCTTTTCCAATAGGAGCATAAAGAGATCCAGCACCAGTAATTCCAAAGTGATAATCGAATCCATAATTTTCTGGACTAAATTTTGGGTGTGTACCCATATGCCATTTACCAATAACTGAAGTTTGGTATCCCATTTTTTTTAAATAATCACCTATTGTATTTACATAGGGATCTAATCCTCGTTGATTAATAGGGACATCCTTTTCATACCACATTTTAAAATTATCTTGATGTCCAAATCTTTTAAAATCTGCTTTTCTAACTCTTGGGCTATAATTAAATAAATCGGGTAAAAACTCAAAACCATACCTATGATGATAATTACCAGTCAAAAATGCAGCTCTTGAAGGTGCACAAACCGATGCCGTTGCATATGCTCTTGAAAAATTGATTCCATTTCGACCTATTTGGTCAATGTTTGTAGTTTGAATAAGTTCATTACCGTTGGCTGAAATATCGTTGTAGCCTAAATCGTCTGCTACAATTAAAATTACGTTAGGAAGTAGAGTGTTTTGATTTTTTAGTTCAGAATACTTTGCAGGATTTGCATCAGAAAAAACAAAAGAATTATAAAAAGAAGCGAACGAGTAAAAGAACATTACAACAACTCCAGAATAAAAAATTGTTTGTTTATTTTTTAAATATTCCCATAATAATTCAGCAATTAGCAATACAGGTAAAATATACATAATGGTTCTAATGAACTCATCTTCAAAAAAGCCTACGGGAGAGTCTACATTAATTTCATTGTGATATAGATGGATTTCAATTAATTGAATCAACCAAGCTAATATTGAGGCTGTGAGTGTAATAAACAGAATTCTTTTTGTTTTAGTATTAAAATTTTTATTAGCAATTCTATTTAAATAATAAAGAATAGGAAACACAAAAATTGAAAATAAAATCAGTATTCTAATTAGAGATTCGGCAGTAAAAAATCTTGGAAGAGCAAACAGAGTATAATTTGTAGTTATTATTGCAGCAAAAATTAATAGAAAAAAGTAAAAGAAGTTTTTACTGTAATTAGAAATTATTTTTTTTTTTTTAAGAAGAAAATATATTGCGACTAATCCTAATGTTAAATGAAAATATCCGGGTGCTGGATTTTTAAATCCAAAATTTAAGCTGGACTGAATGACTGCAAAAGCAATTCCGAAATTGAAAATTGAAAAAATAATCAAAAATGGGTTGTGTAATTTTTTTAAATCAAAAAATTTCCAAGAAAATAAAGCATAAAGTCCTAAGGAAAATGCTGCAACACCATACATTTTAGCAAAACCTATAGCTAACGGACTGGTATTAATTAAATCAGGTATTTTTTCAGCAGCAAAAAATAGAGCTAAACCTGCTAGAATTTCTATTATTGCCGTTAAAAGAAAAAATTTTCTCATTATTTCTTATCTAATATAGAAAGTCCAAATAAAATAATTGCAATTAATGCTGGTACAAAAGCATAAGATACACCAGGTGTTACACTGCTAGTATACATACCTTGTATAGCAATTTCTTCCCGAATTAGAGGATATCCGAAAACTCTGAATCCCCATTCAAATATCCAAAACAGACACATTAGTGGAATTAATGATCTGTATTTAAAAACTACTACCCAACAAACTAGACAAAAAATTAGTTGGGCAAATCCCCATAAAGAAAAAAATCTGTAGATTATCGGCATTGGATCAGGGTCTGCTGAAATTTCTAAAAAACTTGCAATATCATGGTATCCGTACTGTTCAAATAACATATGAATAATTGCCCTCAAGGTCATAAGAACTAAAAACAAAATAAAACCCCACAGTGCTAACTTGTGACCTTTTAAGTCATTGTCAGCACTTTTAGGTAATATGTTTTTAAAATTAAAAGTCATTATTTATTTTTAAAATCTCCATCATTTTTTGGGGAGTTTCATGTCCTGCATTTTGATTCTGTCCAGTAACAAATTTAGATTCATCGTCTACAACAGTTAAATTGGCAAAGACATCTCTAATTGCTGTTTTACTTTCGAAAATAGCTCCAGCTTTTATCAATTCTTCTTCAGGATGTTTAGGTGTAAAATCAATTCCAAGTTCTTTAATTTGTTTGTCGGTTACTCCAGTCATTCTTCTATTTTTTATAATTAGATTTCCAATGGAATCTTTAGCGTTTATAAAACCAAGAACTCCATGACAGACTCCACCAATTATAGATTTTGGATTATAATAAGCTTGACTTATTTTTTTTCCTAATATTTCAGAATAACCCAAATCGTATGCAGCTCCCCAACCACCTGCAATGAATACTAGATCGTAATTATCAATTTCAAGTTCATCTATTTTAATAGAATGTTTTACTTTTTCTTTTAAAATCGGATCTTTAAGATACCTATCGTCTGAGCTTGTTTTTACAATAAAATAAAACGATTCTGGGTCTATTGGAATTGTTCCACCATTAATACTTGCTAAATCAACTTCAATTCCAGAATCTGTAAATTCATAATATGGTACAGTAAGCTCCGATGCAAATACTCCAGTTAACTTTCCAGTTGTTTCTCCAGGTTTGTTTAAAGTACTGTGACTAGTTGAAATTATAACGGCTCTTTTATTTGTGAAATAATACTTTTTACTTTCGAATTCTGGGTGTAAGCCTGCTTTATTTAAAAGAGTAGGAAGTGAAATAAAAAATAATAAAGTAAGTATTGATAATAAACCAATAATTTTTATAAATTTTTTTTTCATTATAATTTGTTTTTAACTATGAATTTGTGCATTCTATCAGCCATTTTTTCTCCAATGTCTTCTTGAATAAAATGGTTTGCTTCTTTGAATTGTTCATGATCTTGACCTTTAGCACCGGGAATAATGTTAATCCATTTGTTCTGAATCCTAGGAGTTCCCAGAAGTTTGTCTTGTAAACCAATTAAAGATAGGAAAGGTTTTTTAAATTTTTTTAATCCATCAATTGCTTTTAAAGTTTGACCGGTAATTCCAGCATTCATTGAAGGTAAGGTTCTTGGACCAGCCATATAAATAAACGATGGAAAAGGAGCAGCATAGGCATTAAGAATTTTTTGATCCTTTTTGAAATCTTTGGATAAGGATAGTCTCATAATCTCCTTAATATGAACAAAAGGAGTGGTAATACAATAGGTAATCCAAACCTGAAAGATATTCATATCAAATCCATTATTATTCAAAACGTGATATGCTATTGCTTGTTTAAAACTTTTAATTTTAGTATTAATTTTTACTGGCTCAGGTATATATAGTGGATTTGATTCTTCAGTAAATTTTGGCAGTTCAGCATTAGCTGCGATAATACCAGAGAAGAGTTTCGAATTTTCACCAGCAATTCTAAGACCTATTAAACTTCCCCAGTCCTGACAAAAAAGAGTAATTTCCTTGAGTTTCAATTTTTTAATAAAAGTTAAAACATTATCACAATGAGTGTCATAAATATGATACTTAATTGAAATTGGTTTATCTGATTTTCCCATCCCTATCAAATCTGGAGCAATACATCTATATCCTTTTGCAACCAGTTCGTGAATCATTGTACGGTACAAATAGGACCAAACCGGTTGACCATGCAGTAATAAAAGAATTTTTCCATCGCTCGGACCAGCATCAACATAGTGCATTTTAAGTCCATTTATATCGATATAATTTTCATTAAAATTATATCCAGGAAGATCCGAAAAACATTCATCGGGAGTTTTTACATATTCAACTCCACTTTTTGTTTTATGAATTTTAACACTAGTGTCCCAGAAAACTTCTTTCGGTATTGGAGCAATTGTTTTGACCTTTCTGTTCTTTATACTAGGGTCAATTTTAATTGGATACCCCATCAAATTAACAATTAGTTTTTTAATTTGCCTTTTTAATTTTTTCATCAAAATTAGTATTTAAATACTAATTTAATAAAAAAAACTAATTTAATGTTATGCTTTTTTGTAGCGCTTTATAATAATCTATTGATTTGTTATCTTTCTTTTCAACTAATATTCGTATAATCATAAATCCTTTTTTTACAGGTGACACTATAATATTTTCTTGGTCAGAATTAGAAAGAGTAATTTTCATATCAAGGTTGTTGTCAATAAATTCATTGTCGTTTTTTACAAACCAATTAACAGTATTAGGCTTGTAAAATGAAACAGACCAGTATGTTGAGTCAGGCATTTTACCTTTTAAATTAAGATCTCCATTAGATAAGTCATAAAAACTTGTTGAATATAAAAAATCTGGATTAGGCATGACAACATCTCGTGATTGGTCGTTGGGTATATTAAAATGTTTTAATTCATTATCCTGTACATTTTGATTATTGACAATTTTATAATGAAATACTTTATAAATTATGTTCGGAATCATTAAAATAGTGATGTTATAAGATCCATAACTTACTATAAATGATAATAAAAGATAAAGAATTAACTTTTTCATAGCTCAATTCTTTTTATTTGTGGAAGTTTTATAGACTCTAAGTTTTCGTAAACATCTTTTTCTGGATTATAAATCCTTAAATTAATATAAAATTCTTTTTCATTTCCAGATGGAAGCCAATTAACTTCTTTTCTTTTTGAGGAAATTATAATGGGTTTATTTATATCAAAGTTTTCTTTATTTATTGCATGAATATCATTATCATTTTTAACTAAGAAATAATCTTCACCATACAAGGTATAACTCCAATATCTTCCTTTTGGTGGTTTGCCAATTATTTGATAATCAAAATTTGAACTTAAAATTTCACCATCTGAGTCTTTGCTAGCCAAAAAATAAAGTGCCTCTTTCTCGTCAAGAGCAAAAACTCCAATTCTAGCTATATAAGCTCTTTGATAATTGTCTTTTAAATCCATATTTGGATTAACTATCCAGTTACCATTTTTAATTGATAATTCGTTGTTTTGTATATAGGAGTCTATTGATGATATAGCTAGATAAATACCCAATATGATTGACAGCAATATTACTAAGGGAATTAATATCTTATTTTGACTTAATTTATTCATTTATTTTAACAATAAATTTATCACCATCTTTTGCCAAATATACTTTTCCGTTAAAACCTTTGATTTGCTTTTCATATAGTTTTTTTATGATAATGTTATCAGGTGCTGGAATTAAATGATGTAATACTAATGTTTTAATATTGGCTTTATTAGCTAATTTGACAATTTCATTTGGAGGGGTATGATAATTCTGAATATCATCAACAATATGTGAATTTCTATACATTTCTTTACTTTCTAGAACCTTAACAGTGTTTTTTAATAAAGAATTTAATATTGTCTCATGTATTAATAAATCAGCGTTTTTAGCCATTTCAAAAACCAAATCGTTTGCCTTAGTATCTCCGCTCAATACAACTTTTTTATTTTTGTATTCAATCGAGTAACCCACTGAAGGTTCTACTGGGTAATGGTCAACATTAAAGGCAGTAATTTTAACTCCATCAAAATCATATATTATTTTTTGATTTTTTTCAATTATAAATTCATTTGATATTCCAAAAGCATATTTGTCGTTCATTATATTGGCACCATGATGATCTACTCGGTGTTTGTTTTCTAGTTCTAAAAAGCTGATATTACTTTCAAGGATATTTTCTAAACCTTTTGGTCCAAACACATTTAAATCTTTGTTTCTTCCAAGAACCCAAGATCTATTAATTATGTAGGGTAGGTCAATGTAATGATCAGAGTGAAAATGGGTAATAAATATTGCATCTAACTCATATAATGGAAGATTCATTTCTTCTACTTTTGATACAACTCCATCACCAACATCAAAAATGAAAAACTTGTCTTTGATAAATACAGCTGTACCAGATTGAACTCTACTGGTATTTAATGGAGAACCGGTACCAATTGTAAATACAGTAATTTCATCATGATTAAATGATAAACTGTTTTGGTTTTTTTCAATGGTAAAGTTTGTTAAATATTTAGAAATTTTTTCAGGAAAAAAAATAATAAATGACAAAGAAATATATATTGTCAAAATCAGAAAAGAAAATTTATATTTTGCTAATGATTCCATTGTTGTGTTTTCATCATTTTCTTTGCCCAGTTAACCATGAATTTCATTGTAATTCTTTGAGAAAATCTTGACAATCTATACATGAATTTAGCATCAGGACCAATTGTTATTCTTGTTTTCTTTTTCTTAATAGCAGTAATGATTTTATCTGCAGTTTGATTTGCAGTTGTTGGAAAATGAGCATCTAATTTTTTTAACTGATTTTCAGTAAGGTTTTGACCTTCAATATTTCGAACAATATTTGTCTTCACCCCTCCTGGGTGAACACTTGTAACTACAACTCCGGAATTATTACAAAACTCTTCAGCTGCTAAAGCTTCACTGAATCCACGTATCGCAAATTTAGATACAGAGTAAGCCGATTGATATGGAGAACCTATAAGTCCCCAAATACTAGAAATATTAACAATACTTGATTCTTCTTGTTTTCTTAGTTCCGGAAGAAAATTTAGAGTTCCATAAATCATTCCCCACATGTTAATTCCAATTACCTTTTCATAGTTTTCAATAGTTGTTTCTAAACTAGAGTAACTTCCAATGGTAATACCAGCATTATTGACTACCACATCTACTTTTTTGTAATGGTTAACTACATTTTTTGCAAATTGATCAAAATCCTTTTTGATTGAAACGTTAAATATTTCATGATAAATAGAATTGGGATTATCAATCATTGATAGCGTCTCATCTAAAGCTTCTTTATTGAAATCGTTTAATGCTAATTTTGCTCCTTGTTTGTACATTTTTAAGGCTAGAGATCTTCCAATTCCAGAACCTGCACCTGTAATAACAACAACTTTATCATGTAAATTTTTCATAAATCAATTGTTAAATTCTTTGTAATCTTTAGAAGGATCATAATCGATATTTGTTTTTATAGAACTAAGTTCACTTCTGGAGTCTTTGGATTTTATTATTGGAAACATCAATTGTATGTACCATGGTTCCTTCATTTTATTCCAGGCCCCAAACTTGGTAGGATACTTTCTGGTAATTTTTGCTGTACCAAATAAAATGTCCCAGAAAAAAAGAAGATTTCCATAATTACCATTAGGATTTGAAACTCCATCTTCTGATGTTAGGCCATGATGCGCGTAGTGAGTACTTGGAGTTGAAATCGTTCGTTCAATTATCCATGCTAAAGGATGAAGAAATTTATATTTATATAAAAACCTATCCCATTTTGTTTCACTGTGAGCAGCCATTATTATGGTCATTTTTATTGGTAAGTAATAAAGATAAACATCAGTCATTCCTAAAAAAATAAGAACCCCTGTAAACCACAAGCCGGGCATAAAAGCATAATACATGAAAGCGTTTCTATAAGTTACTAAAACACCCATCTCTTCAACTACATGATGAGGTCTGTGTAGTTTCCACATAAAGGGATTTTCATGAGAGAATCTATGCCATAGGTATTGAGTCAAATCATCCAAAATAAGAAAGGCCAATGCGTGCCATAAAAAATGAGAATCAATAAACAGATCTTTAAAATTAAAAAACCACAAATCCATTGTAAATATTACAAAAGCTAATATTGCAGGTTGTATTAATGTAGGAAGAACAGTCAAACAAACTAGTTCAATGGTAATGTCATTTTTAGAACGTTTATCATTAAAATACAATCCACCAATAGCTTCAAGGCCTCCTAATATTAAGAGAGCAACAATTGGAATTAATTTACTTGTTATTTCTTGATCCATCTCCAATAAAAGTAGTAAATTAATAATAATTAATATTTAATTAAGTTATATTAAATAACAACTCAATAATTATGAAAATATTTATAATAATAACAGGTTTTTTAGAACTTCTTGTTGGATTAATTTTAATAATTAATCCAAAGATTATTTCAGCATATAAAAACGCTAGTAATTCTTTAATAACATCAGCAAGAATGTATGGAGCAGCTGCAATAAGTATTGCAGTTTTTGCTTTTATCATTGTCACAGATTTTGAAAATTCAGTATTACATAAGCCTTTTTTAATTGTATTTGGAGTGTTTCATTTTTTAGTTTCAATTTCTATAATTATTTCTTTTTATTTAAAACAAACTAGAGACTTAATGATAGCAGTTCTTCATGGTTTGTTTTTTTTTATAACGTTATATTTTTTAATTAATAATTAGTTTTTTAAGACTTGAATACGGTTTTAACCAAATATTTAAACTATTTAAAATCAAAGTACAATTTAGATTTTGATTCTTACAAAGAACTTCATAATTGGAGTATAAATGAAATGTCAAATTTCTGGGAATCTATTGTAAGTTTTTTTAATATAAACTTTGATGTCTCTAGTAATTCAATTTATAAGTTCAATAAGAATTTTATCAATTCTTCTTGGTTTGTTGATTCACAACTTAGCTACTCAAAAAATATTTTTAAGAATGATAAATTAACTTCTCCTGCAATAAAATATCAAGATGAAAACGGAAATTATCTTGAGATTTCTTGGAATTCTTTAAAAAATAAAACTCTAGAGTTTCAAGATCTTCTTACCAAAAATAATATCAAGATGGGTGACAGGGTGGTTGGATATTGTTCAAATACACCTGAAGTTGTGGCTGCTTTTTTAGCTGTAAATTCTATTGGAGCTGTATGGTCCTCATGTTCTCCAGATTTTGGATTTGATTCAGTTTACGATAGGTTTAATCAAATTGAACCAAAATTTTTGTTTTATCATTCAAGTTATAGTTATGGGGGGAAAAATTTCAGTTTAGAATTAAAAGTCAAAAAACTTGTAAATTCTATTGATTCGATTTCATCATCTTTGGATTTAAATTCAAAATCAAAATTTGTAAACGTTTCAAAAAAAATAAATTTAAATTTTGTTCCTGTTGATTTCAATCATCCAATATGGATATTATTTTCATCTGGAACTACCGGAAAGCCCAAGGCGATTGTTCATAGAACAGGAGGTATGATTTTAGAACACTTCAAAGCATTAGCCATTCACCAAAATGTTGATATTTCGGATTCTTATTTCTGGTATTCAACAACTGGTTGGATGATGTGGAATTATTCTTTGAGTAGTCTTTTGCTAGGTTCAACTTTGTGTATTTATAATGGTTCCCCGGTTTACCCTGATAGCGGAGTTTTGTGGAGATTTGTAAAAAAATCAAAAATTAATCATTTTGGACATGGAGCAGTCTTTTATCAAAATCAAATCTCTAATCCCCCAAAAGAACTTTTTTCTAATGATTTTTCATATATAAAAACAATTGGTTCAACAGGCTCTCCTTTATTTAAAGAAACTAATATTGGTTTAAATAAATTTTTTCCAAGATCTCATATTATTTCTTTAAGTGGAGGAACTGATGTTTGTACTGCTTTTATAGGTGGAAATCCCAACGACTATGTAATACCTGGAGAAATTCAATGTAAAATGCTTGGAGCATCAATCGAAGTTTGGGACGAAAATGGAAAAGAAGTTAAAAATAAAATGGGTGAATTGGTTTTAACTAAACCGTTTATTTCAATGCCCGTTTATTTATGGAATGACAAAAATTTTGAAAAATATCTGAGTAGCTATTTTTCTAAATATAAAGAAGTATGGAATCATGGAGATTGGGTAACTGAGACAGAAAATGGAGGGATTATTATTCATGGAAGATCTGATTCGACCTTAAACAGATATGGTATTAGAATAGGGACATCTGAGATATATAGTGCTATTGAAGAATTAAGTTTTATAGAAGATAGTTTAATTATTCATCTAGATAATGCTAAAAATAACAGATTAATTTTATTTGTAAAATCTAAAACATTAATTGAAAATGATAAATTAAAAATTATTATAAGACAAAAGTGCTCACCTAGGCATGTTCCAGATTCAATTGTTAAAACACCTGATATTCCATATACTATAAGTGGTAAAAAAGTAGAAATACCAATAAAAAAAATATTATCTGGCATAGATCCTGAAAAATCAGTAAGTAAAGATTCTTTAAGAAATCCTGAGAGTATAGATTGGTTTTTAGAATTTTACAAAACTCAATTATAAATATCTAAAAGAGTCTTTTGCTCATTAATTGAAGATATAAATTCTTCTTTTAATGAATTTACTAAATCATGGACGGATAGATCATTTTCAATTGTTGTCACTCCTTGACCAGCTGACCATATTGTTTTCCAGGCCTTTGCTTCAGCTTTAGCTGCATCTAATTCATGTCCGAAATCAATTTTTTTTGAATTTCCCCACATTTCTTCTGTAATCCCCATTGATTCAAGACTTGGTCTTAAGAAATTAGCGTTAACTCCAGAAACCGCAGCGGTATATACAATATCTTCAGCTTTTGAATTAATAATCATTTCCTTATAAGCATCTTCAGCTTTACTTTCTTTGGTATTTATAAATCGTGTTCCCATATATGCTAAATCAGCTCCCATTTGTTTAGCTGTGGCTATATCTCTACCATTTGAAATACAACCTGAAATTAAAATTGTTTTTTTAAAAAATTTCTTCACCTCAGAAATAAAAGGAATTGGATTAAGAGTACCACCATGACCACCCGCACCAGCAGCAACTAAAATCAACCCATCAACACCCGCTTCTGCAGCTTTCTCCGCGTGTCTTTTTTTGATAACATCATGAAAAACCAAACCTCCATAGGAATGTACAGCATTTACTAATTGACTAACTGCGCCTAATGAGGTTATTATTATTGGAACTTTATGCTTAACACATAACTTTAAATCTGCTTGAACTCTTGGATTGGTATTATGAACAATTAAATTTACACCAAATGGAGCAGTTTTTTTACCCGTTTCTTTTTCAAATTCATCTAATTCGGTTTTAATTTGAATCAACCACTTTTCAAAACCTTCAGATGTTCTTTGATTTAAAGCTGGAAAAGTTCCAACGATTCCATTTTTACAACATTCTATTACAAGCTCAGGTCCAGAAATCAAAAACATTGGAGCAGCAACAGCTGGAATGCTAAGTTCATTTATAAAATTTGGTTTACTCATTATAAATTATTTTAGTATAAATATACTAATTAATTTATTTGAAATTAATATATCCATCTTCAATTTTTTTAAATTTTAGAGAGATCATATCCTTAATATAATTTTGATTTAATTTCCATGGATATTTTTTTCCTTGTTTTGGAAGAATTTTTGAAGCTCTTTTAACATAACCAGAATTTAATTCAATACTAGGTTCTGTTTCTACATTTTTATCATTTATTTCAGTTACAAATGAATTTAATTTATGTTTGTCCATATAGTTTATAATTCTGCAGAAGTATTCGCATACCAAGTCAATTTTTAAAGTCCATGATGCATTAGTATATCCAAACACAATGGTAGCATTTGGAATGTTTTGTAGCATCATTCCTTTATAACTAACTAATTTTGAGGTATCAATTGTTTTATTATCTATTTTAATTTTAATTCCACCCATGAATTTTAAATTAAGTCCAGTTGCTGAAATTACAAGATCAGCTTTTAATTCTTTTCCAGATTCAAGTAGAATACTATTTTCCTTAAAACATTTTATTTGATCTGTGACTACAGTACATTTTTCCTCACTTATTGAATTAAATAAATCATTATCTACAACTACACAAATTCTCTCGTCCCAAGGATTGTATTTTGGATTAAAATGAGTTTCAATATCAAAATTCTTTGGAAGAAATTGTTTTATTTCTTTTTTTATAAAACTTTTAACCTCTTTAGGTCTAAGCTTTGAAATTTTATAAAAATAAATTTGCCTAATAATATATTTCCATCTTGAAATAAAATGAGCAAATTTTGAAGGAATTAAACGAAAAAGAAAATTCAAGAACTTATCTTTTTTAGGTAGATTCATCAAATATGTAGGAGATCTTTGAAGCATTGTAACGTGATTTGCTTTCTTAGAAAGTGAAGGTATTAGAGTAATGGCAGTGGCTCCACTTCCAATAACAACTACATTTTTATTTGAATAATCTACATCATCATTCCACTTTTGAGGATGTATAAAATTTCCTTTATAATTTTTAAGACCATTAAAGTTTGGAGTGTAGCCGTTACTGTAATCGTAATATCCAGTGCAGGACATTAAGAATTTACATTGGAAATGTATGGGTTTTTTATTGTGATTATCAAATCCAGAAACTTTCCATTCGTTTTTTGTTGAACTCCAATTTATTTCATTAATCCAATGATTATATTTTATTTTTTTTTCTAAATCAAATTCTAAAGTAGTTTCGTTTAAGTATTTCAAAATGTTTTTTCCATCAGAAATTGTGTCTTTATTTGTCCATGGTTTAAACTTGTAAGCGAAGGTATACATATCAGAATCTGATCTTACTCCAGGATATTTAAATAAATCCCATGTACCTCCTAAATTAGCTCTTCCTTCTAATATCAAAAATGATTTATTGGGACAATTTCTTCTCATGTGACAAGCTGCTCCTATACCAGAAATACCAGCTCCAATTATAATTACGTCTATGAATTGATTTTTTGAATTTTTCAAGATTTTATTTTTTTATAATACATTAAACAAAAAAAGAGTAATATTCCTATTACTCTCTTTTCTTATAAATATTATTTAATTATTAAAAGTCACGTTTTAATGAAAACATAACTTGTCTTCCAAGAAGTGGCATATTTGGAAGAAAGCTGTATACTTCATCAGTTAAGTTTACAATATTCATACTAAGTTTAGTTTTTGGATTAATATCGTAACCTAAATTAGCATCATAAATATTTCTACTTTCAACTACTCCAGAGTAAAAAGCACCCATACTAGCATCAAAACCTCCATCATACTTATAGCTTAGTCCTAGATTCCATTTCCTTCCATTATCATAAACAAAACCTGCTTTAACTCTGTTTTTAGAGTGATTTAAGTGCCAAGAACCTGTTTCATTAATATCACCTAAATCTTCTCCTTCAAATACTGTCTGACTTACAACAGAATAATTTGTGTATAATGTTAAATTATCGTTGGCTCTATATTTTAATCCACTTTCAAATCCCCAATAATTTACTTTTCCATAATTTCTATATCCAAGCATAACATTAGGCTTTCCATTATCTGGTGCTTGATCAGACTGTATGGTTCCTATAGCTCCCATTGCCGCAACTGCATTTCCGACTGAAGTATATGCGTTTGATAATAATGTAGCGTAATATGGCCCGAAAACTGGACCATAAACAGGCGTAAATGCATTAGTAAAATAAGCATTTGTTGCAGCACCTAAATCCGCGCCTAAATTAGGTAAAGCCACAAGTGGACTAATTTGTTCAATTGCAACAAAATTTTCTTTAGTTGAGTTATATACGTTAATACTTAATGTCGTTTTATTAGATAACATACCTTTATAGCCTAATTCATAATGAGTTTCTTTACCCAGAGTGGCCTTATTACCATCTTTTAGTGGTCCAAACTTGTTTCCATTTAAATCAAGCATCATTCCTTGAGAAAAAGCTCCTAATCCTGCAATTCCTGCGAGAGTATTTTGGGAAGTTATAAATGGTATAAATGCTTGCAAGGGTGTTCCAGATAGAAGTGGAGCAACACTAGCAGTAGCTACGGCGTAAGCTGTTGATATATTCATTCCAATTCCTGCATTTGAAGGTAAACCAGGAATAAACCATGTTGTTTCTGGATTGTTAAATGTTTGACTTACAGAGTTGCCTAAAATCCAAACATTTCCAGCTCCACCAGGTAATTGTGACACAGCTAAATCAACAAACATGTTTAGAGCAGATGGAGCAATGAATGCTTTGTTAAAGGTAAACCTAAAGTTGTTTCTATTGTTTGGGTTGTAAACCAAAGCAGCTCTTGGTGCAAAAGAGGACTCGCCAACTTCGGGATATTTGTCATATCTACCAGCAAGTTGTAGATTCAGTTTGTCAGAAAGTTTTGTTTTTGCTGAAAAATATGCTCCATAAATTCTGTAATCATCACTATCTTCAAACCTTCCAAACGTACCAGTCCCAGTGTCGAATTTTGAGCTCATGTGTTCAACTCCAATAGATAAATCTGTGTTTATTAAATCCAGATCCATTTCGTATTGTAATTGAAATTGAGATTGTTTACTCTGTACACCAGATGTTAAACCTGTTCTGTAATTAAAGCCTCTATACTTATCTTCTTTGGGATTGGAAGTGTCAGTATAGTTATATTGCATAAATAGATTTCCTGATTGAATTCTTGTTTGTACAAACCCAGCTACTTGTTGAGCTCTTGTTTCACCAGTTGAGGATATTAAGATATTTGCTGCAACTTCATTAATACCAGCCACAGTTGTTATAGACAAGTTATTTGATGGTCTGAAATATAAAGTAGCATCAGCACCCCTTTGAGAATTTCTTTCTTGCCATCCATCAATAGTTTTAACAATTCTTCCACTTGCAGCATCTCTTATTTCTTTAACAAATTGAGATGTTGCAGATTCTGCTAAATCAAAATCTTCATTTTCTCCGTACTTTAAATTAAACTTGTATCCAAAAGTATTATCATCGTTGCTTACTGCATGTCTAAAATTCATTTTAAACATGTTCATATCAAAACTGCCGTTTTTTTCAAAACCACCTGTATGTAACTCAATAGAGGTTCCAGGGTGTTTAAATGGATCTTTACTTAAATAGTGAACTACTCCAGCTCCAACTCCTGGTCCATAAAGAGCAGATGCAGGGCCTAAAACAACTTCGACTCTTTCTAAATCAAGGTTGTTTAAATTACTCACATCAGCATCAAAAAAACCGATTCCATTTACATTTAAAGTTCTGTAATCTAGCATAACTAATGTGGAGGTGGTAAATAAATCAACATTATCTCTCAAAGCCACCCCTGTTCTGTTAGCTCCGTGTTTGTCAATTTGAACTCCAAGCATATCATCAAGTAATGTTAAGGAATTGAAAGCTGATTTATTTTCAATAGCTTTAGCTCCAATAACTTGAATTGAGGATGCTGCATTAATAGATTTTTCAGCTTTTCTTGATCCTGAAATAACGACCTCATCTAGAGCTTCTCCTGAACTTAACGATATTGAAATATTTTGATTCGAAGAAGTTGCTTCAACAGTTTGTCCTTCAAACCCAAGCGAACTGATTTCAAGAGTCCAAGGAAAGTCTTGATCTGAAGATAAAGTGAAGTTACCATTATCATCTGTTATGACTCCAGTTGTAGTTCCTTGAATTACTACATTTACTCCATAGAGCGGTTCAACACCATCAGTAATTTTTCCTTTTACAGTATTAGTTTGAGCATTAATCATAAAAAATGATGCAAGCAAAAAAACTAAACTTGATAAATAAAATTTAAATTTCATAATTGTTTTGATTTTAATTTAATTTTTTGGTTTTCTTATTATTAATTTAATTAATATTAGTTGTTCGTATTACGAATTTTGTAATATGTGTGGCAAAATAATACTATTTATTTGATTTTTAAAATTTTTATTTAAATCATGTCCCATACCTTTTAACAAAACAAGTTTTGATCCGTGAATTAATGTAGCAAGTTTTATGGAATGACTGACTTTTATAAGAGGATCATCAGTACCATGGATTAACAAAGTTGGAGCTTTGATAGTTTTAAGCTTTCTATATCTTGATCCAGAATTTTTTATAGCCCTTGTATGTTGATCAAAAGCTTTTTTATTAAAACCATTTCTAAATTTTATTTCGTAAATAGTCTTGTGAATTTGTGCAATATAGTTCAGGGGATAATTATCTGATCCAATCCATAAATGATCTAGTTTAAAATAAAATTTTAACACTTTGTCTAAATCTCTTTCATTATTTCTATAAGTAAGAATCAATTTTCTAAGAATACCAATTTTTTTAGAATCTGGTTTTATAGCTTCTGGATCAAATAAATAACCTGACGACATTAAATTGGTTAGTGATAATATTTTTTCAGGATAATTTATAGCTAATATTTGCCCTATCATTCCACCAGTGGAATAACCAATGACATGAAATTTTTCAATCATTAAATGGTTGGTTACTGAAAGTGCGTCCTTAGCCATATCTTCAAGTGTGTAGTCATTTGATTTAGACCAATTTTTAATCCAGTCGGATTCTCCAACTCCTCTATTATCAAACCTTATTACCCTAAAATCATTTTTCAAGATGGTTCTAATCATTTGGTCTGGCCATTGTATTAATGATTCAGCTGCTCCATTAATTAATAAAACAGTTGATTTAGGTTTAGTAACAAGGCAAAGATCTTCATAGAATATTTTGACATCAGAATTTATTGAATAACCTGTTTTTCCATATATGAAGTTTGGAATATTTTTAGATTTTGCAATTAATATTAATTTATTAATGTAAGACTCACAAAGATTATCTTTTAAAAAATTATTAAGATAAAAGCCAATAAAAATAGCTGTGACAGCTGTTACAATAACTAACATTTATTCCCAAATAACATCATCATTACTTTTCAACCAATTGTTGTATTGATTAGAGAATTTTTCATCAATTTTTGATCTTTTTATTTTTAAAGTAGGGGTAGTCATTCCATTTTCTGGAAGCCAATCTTCTTTTACAAAAATCACTTTAGACATCTTTTTGTAGTTATCCAAACTGCTGTTAACTTTTTCTAAAATTTTAGAAATTTTAGAATTTGTGGTTTTTTTATTATTTAATGCAGATTCGGATGGAACTGCTAATAATAAAGGTTGATCGCACCCTAATCCAACTACACAGATTTGAGAAAATTCATTTACATCTCCAAAATGAGCTTCCAATACACCAGGTTCAATATATTTTCCTTTTGAAGTTTTAAACATATCTTTAATTCTTCCAGTTATATATAAAAAACCATCATCGTCTATATAACCTTTATCTCCAGTATGAAGCCAACCGTCTTTTATTGTCTCATTGGTAACTACCTCATTTTTATAGTAACAGGTTAAAATAAATGGTCCTTTCATTAAAATTTCTCCTTGATCACTAATTTTTAATTCTACACCAGGTGTTGGTTTCCCAACTGATCCTATTCCTAATGGTTGGTATGGATTTAAGTTTGTACATGTAGCACAATTTTCAGTCATACCATAACCATTAGTTATGTATATACCCAAGTCTTTATACCAATTTAAAAGTTCAAGTGGCATTGCAGCTGCTCCGGTAACCAGAGCCTTAGCTTTGGACAAACCAAGAGCCTTTTTCAATTTTCTTTTTATTAACCAAGAAATAACAGGAATTTTTAATAATTTATTAAGTTTTTCCTGTGGCATTTTCATCAAAATCTTTTCCTGGAATTTTGCATAGATTCTAGGAACTCCTTGAAATGCTGTAGGCTGAATATCGTTAAGATTTTGGGCAAATGTTTCCAAGGATTCTACAAATGAAATCGTTCCTCCATATCTAAAAGCTACATGTTCAATAACAACTCTTTCAAAAATATGATTAAGTGGCATGTATGAAATAAAACTATTATTTCCCCTTAAATCAACTTTTAATGGGTTACCGTCTTCTGTTATTCTTTTAGTATTAAAAAGCGTTTCGTATGTTAATACAACTCCTTTTGGTTCGCCAGTCGTTCCTGAAGTAAAAATAATTGTCCAAATATCTTTTAAATTTGGTTTAAAGTCTTCAGTTTGTGGCTCAAACTTATTAATAAAATCATTCCATTGGTGTCCAGCGTTAACTATTGAATGATTTTTATACTGAGGAAAAGCAATTATAGGCATTTGTGAATCCACTCCTTTCTTCATTTCCTCCCAATTTTCAAGTTTGCCAACAAAAAGAGCTTTAACATCACCGAAAGTTAGAAGATTATTAATTTCTTTTGAATTTAGAGTTGGAAAAAAAGGAACTGAAATATATCCTGCCATAGAAATCGCCAGATCTGCTATTACCCACTCTCTACAATTTTTTGAAACCAGACCAATATGACTATTTTTTTCAAGACCCAAGCTTTTTAATCCATTGGAAAGTTTTCTAGCCATTAATCCAACTTCATTCCAAGTGTAAGTTTCCCACAAATTACCAAAAGGTTGCTTTAAAAATGGTTTATCAGAAAGTTCTTTCTCCCATCTGTAAAAGGGAAAATCAAATAATTCATTGTTCATATTATTTTTGTTTTGTTGCAATAATTCAATTAAAATATGATTTTTTTTTAAACTCATATATAATTAAATATCAAAATGTTTTCAGTTTTATTAAAAAAATAATAATTATTCTTTTAATTTTTTTCTTATTTCTAAGTATTTCTGTTTATTAATTGGATATTTTAAAATAAAGAGAATAGAAATAAAATAAATTATCATTAAAAGTGGTCCCCCAATTAAACCAAGTTTTGATATAATTTCATTTGGAATATTTTCAATTTCGGTTTGAGTAGGAAATGAAATTAGTTTTAATAATAATCCAGCAAAGAAATATCCTAAACCAACTGTCAATTTGTAAGCAAATGACATTGTTGAAAAAAATAAACCTTCATGTCTCTGATCAGTTATTGATTCATATTCATCAACAACATCTGCCATCATTGAATTTACTAAGCTCATGGAAGTCCATAAAAATACATAAGCAATTGTATTAAATATTAAATAAGTAATTAATAATAGTGATTCTCCATTCTCAGGGAAAAAACCAAATATTCTAAGATTGAATGGGCTTGACATAAATAAACCAAAAAGAAATGTACTTATTATAACACTAGTTTTTTTATCAAATTTTTTTCCCATTTTAGGTGCAATAAATAATGAAATTACACCGCCAACAGCACCAGAGAAAATGATTATTCCTATTTCATTTTGATTTAGCTCAAAAAAGAAAGAGAGAAAATAAGTTATCAATGAATTTCCAATTCCAAGCGCAATATATATCATCATTGTAAAAAGAACCAGAGAATTAAAAGATTTCATTTTAGAAGCAGCAACTATATTTTTGAATAATGATTTTAACGATTCTTTCTTGCGTATTTTCGGAAGCCTATGAATCGTATGTTTGGTTCCGTAAACACTTAATAAAATGGTTATTACCATAATTAATGCGCAAAACATTGCAAATTTTGGATACGCATCAATATTTAATAAACCGGTGGACATTCCTTCCTCAGGAATAAAAAAATATATTAATCCAAAAAAAGATACGAATGGAGAAACTAATGTTGCAAACATTATTCTATAACTTGTTATTACTGTTCTTTCATCGTAGTCTGAACTAAGTTCAGCACCAAGTGACATTCCGGGAACTAAAAAAAGAGACAAAAAAAATCTAATTAAAATTGAAAAAAAAGTCATCCAAAGAAATAATTCAAATTGACTTAGGGTATCAAAAGGAGTAAAAAGAAGATAAGTTGAAATTCCGAGAGGAATTGCCGACATCGCCATAAATGGATGTCTCCTTCCATATTTTTTTGACTTATAATTATCCGAAATTGTTCCGATTATTGGATCAGAAACTGCATCAAATAAAAGAGCAATTAGTGTAGCAGTTCCAGTGTAAATTTGATCTAATCCAAGAATTTGACTAAAATAAAAGAAAACAAAAACAGCATACAAAATGTCTTTAATACCAACTGAAATAAATCCCATTCCATAAAAAAATTTTGTTTTAGAATCTATTTTCATTTTCAATTAAATTAATGTTGATTTAAATTGTTTTATTTTGACATTATCAATTTTAAAGTTTCTGTCAATTAAAGTTAAAGTTAAAAGGTATGTAATTTTCATTAATTTTACATATGTTAGAACTAAGAAATATATTTAATGAAAATTAGAAAGCCTAGTATAGACGTTTTAAGCTCAAATTTTATTGAAAATGAAATTTCAATGAAAAAATTGTTGAAAGAACTTAACGTATATTATAAGTTGTCTAAAGAAGAAGGAACAGATTCTCAAATTAAAAGAGCTAGAACTAGAAAAAAATTACTTGCAAGGGAAAAAATAGGCTTATTACTTGATAAAAGAAAGCCATATATTGAATTAATGCCACTAGCTGGTTTAAAACATGAAAATGGTTTTGGTGCAGGAGGAACTACTGTTGTAGTACTTGGATATGTTTCAAATGTTCTTTGTTTAATTAATGCAAATGTAGCTACTAGAAAAGCTGGAGCAGTTGATTATGCAACCAGTCTTAAAAATTTAAGGCTTTCACAAATTGCAACGGAAAATAAATTGTTGACAATTAACTTAGTTGAAAGTGGAGGAGCAAATTTGCCCGATCAAGATAGAGTTTTTAATAATTATGGTAAATTTTTTATGGAAATGTCAAGAAGATCAAAACAGGGTATTCCAACGATTTCTGTAGTTTTTGGAAGTGCAACAGCAGGAGGAGCATATATTCCGGGTATGTCGGATTATTCAATATTTCAAAAAAACACTGCAAAAGTTTTCTTGGCAGGACCCCCCCTTGTAAAAATGGCTACTAATGAAGAATCTAACGATGAAGAATTAGGAGGGGCCCAAATGCATAGTAGTATTTCAGGTGTTTCAGATTTTTTAGCTAAAGATGAAAAAGAAGCTTTAGAGATAACAAAAAAAATAATTAAAAAAATAAAGAAACCAACAGAAAATATTTTTTCTAAAGATTCTTTACCTCCAAAATTTGATGCTAAAGAAATTTTAGGCATTATTCCTTCAAATTTAAAAAAACCTTTTGATATCAGGGATTTAGTAAAAAGGTTTGTAGATGGTTCTGATTTTGTAGAATTTAAAGAAAACTATGGTAGAACAATGTTTTGTTGTTGGACTAAAATAAATGGATATCCTGTTGGTATTATAGCAAATAATGGTGTAATCTTTATTGAGTCTGCAAGAAAAGCAACACATTTTATTCAACTAGTAAATAAATCAAACATACCACTACTCTTTATTCACAATACAACAGGTTTCATGGTAGGAAAAAGATACGAACAGAATGGAATGATTAATTCTGGTGCTCAACTTATTCATGCTGTTTCAGGAAGTACAGTTCCTCATATTAGTTTACAAGTTGGAAATTCTTACGGGGCTGGAAACTATGCAATGTGTGGTAGATCTTTTGAGCCAAGATTCTTGTTTTCATATCCTAATGTCAAATCTGGTGTTATGGGTTCAGATCAACTTTCAGGAGTAATGGAAATTATTAAAAGAAATGCTGCATCATCATCAAATAAGTTGATTGATGAAAATAAATTAAAAAAAGAAAAAAAAGCTTTGGCTGAAGACGCAGAAAAGAGAGCTAGTGTGTGGCATACAACATCTAATGTTTGGGATGATGGAGTTATTGATCCTACAGAAACCAGAAAATATTTGTCATTAGCATTAGCTGCAGTTTACTCTTCAGAAATAAAGGGAACGGATTCTTTTGGTATTTTTAGAATGTAATAGTATTAATGAGTTACTTTAATAATAAAGATATAGTAAATATAAAATCATTCAAATTTGATTTTATACAGTGGCATGAAAAAGATCATGTTATCATTGTAACTTTAGATCGCCCGAACAAGAAAAATGCCTTGCATCCTCAGATGATTAATGAAATAGCATTCGCTTTTCAATATGCATCATTTAATAAAAATATTAGGGCATTACTACTAAAAGCAAATGGAGATGTGTTTTGTTCAGGGTTGGATTTAAAAGCAATGAATGGAGATTTAGAAAACAATAAATCAACAATTCCACAACCTAATTCTAAAATATTAATAGGAGAAATATTTAATAAGCTTTATAAACCAAAAATTTGTCAACTTGAAGGTGATGTTTATGCAGGTGGTTTATTGCTAGTTGGTGGATGTAATTATGTTGTTTCATTAGAAGATCTAAAATTAGGTCTTCCTGAAGTTAAACGAGGAATTTTTCCAATGCAAGTCATGCAATCACTTTCCAAAATTATTTCCTTTAGAAATGTAATTGATTGGTGTATTAGGGGTTATAATTTAAAAGTGAAAACCGCTCATTCTTGGGGATTGATTTCAGAAATTGTTACTAAAAACAATATGGATTCATTTGTTTCTAATTGGCTTAGTGAAGTTGTGAGTAATTCTCCAATGGCAATTCAATATGGTTTAGAAGCTTTCGATAAAATAAATTCAAGTGAATCGAATCACAAGTATCTTTTGGAAATGTTAGAATTGGTCTTGAATTCTGATGATGCAAAGGAAGGAATAGCTGCTTTTAAAGAAAAAAGAAATCCTGACTGGAAATAATTTATATTATTTTTAATTTTACTATGCTTGCATAGTATTTTTTTATATTTTAGTATTTATATACTAATTTGTATATTATTTATTTACAATTACAAAACACATAACATAATGCTTGAAAATAAAGTTGTTAAATTATCATCTCGACCTTCAGGTTTTCCATCTGAAAATACATGGGTTCATGAAACTGAAAATGTGAGAGAAATTGAAGAAGGTGAAGTTCTTTTAAAAAATTTATATATTTCTCTTGATCCAGCTATGAGAGGATGGTTAAATGAAACAAGATCTTATATTCCTCCGGTTCAAATAGGTGAAGTCATGAGAGCAGGAACAATTGGAGAAGTTATAGAATCAAAGAACCCAAATTTTAATAAAGGTGACATTCTTTCGGGATGGGGAGGTGTTCAACAATATTCAATTACTAATGGGAAGGGGTATTTTAAGGTACCTAGTACTAAAATTCCTCTACCAACTTTTATTGGAACCCTAGGGATGCCAGGAATGACAGCATATTTTGGTATTCTTGAAGTCGGTAAAATAAAAGAAGGTGATACTGTATTGGTTTCTGCTGCTGCAGGTGCAGTTGGTAGCATAGTAGGGCAAATTGCAAAAATTAAAGGATGTAAGGTTGTTGGTATTGCAGGTGGTAAGGAAAAATGTGATTATGTTATTAATGAACTTGGTTTTGATGGTTGTGTTGACTATAAAAATGAAAGTGTAAAAAGAGGAATTAAAAGAGAGTGTCCCGACGGAATTGATGTTTATTTCGATAACGTAGGTGGTGAAATTTTAGATGCTGCTCTAGTTTTTTTGAGAATGGGAGCTAGAATTGTTGTTTGTGGAGCCATTTCGCAATACAACGAAATGTCTGCAAAAGGGCCGAACAACTACTTATCATTACTTGTAAATAGGGCTTCGATGAAAGGAATGGTTGTTTTTGATTATGCTAAAAATTACCCTACAGCTACTAAAGAAATGACACAATGGATTTTGGATGGGACTTTAAAGTCAAAAGAAGATATTTACGATGGAATTGAAAATTTTTATGAGGTTTTTAAAAAATTATTTAACGGAAATAAAAAAGGTAAATTAATATTAAAAATATAAATATGAGAGATGCGCTAATTGTTTCAACTGCAAGAACTCCTTTAACAAAGTCGTACAGAGGAACATTTAATAATACTACCGCTCCAACCATGGCAGGCTGGGCTATTGAAGAAGCAGTCAAAAGATCAGGAGTCGATCCAGAAAAAGTTGATGATGTGATAATGGGTGCAGCTCTACAACAAGGAACTACACATTGTAATGTTGCAAGAAATGCTGCTTTGGCTGCTGGTCTTCCAGTAACTGTTAGTGGTATGACATTAGATAGGCAATGTTCATCAGGAATGATGGCAATTGCAACAGCTGCAAAACAAATTATCAGTGATGGAATGGATGTTGTTGTTGGAGGTGGGTTAGATTCGATAAGTTTAGTGCAAACTGAAAAAATGAATCTAGATAGATGGGTTGATAAAAAATTAATTTCAAAACATAAACATATTTACATGCCAATGCTGAAAACCGCTGAAGTAGTAGCTAACAGGTATAATATTTCCAGAGAATCTCAGGACGAGTATTCTCTTCAGAGTCAATTAAGAACTGCAAAAGGACAAGAAGAGGGGAAATTTGATGATGAAATTATTTCAGTCACTACAACTATGGGAATAATGGACAAAGAAACTAAAGAAATTTCATTTGTTGAGAAAACATCGTCAAAAGACGAATGTAATAGACCTACAACAACCATTGAAGGGTTAAGTTCTCTTAAGCCTGTTGTTGAAGGCGGGTCAATTACTGCTGGTAATGCAAGTCAGCTTTC
>JADHLZ010000043.1 GCA_016780345.1 Flavobacteriaceae bacterium
AAATGATTCTTTTTCTTTAAATGAATTTTTTACCAACTATCAACTAAGTAAAGTTGATTTGTTAGTTTTAAACTATGAGGAAACTATTTATAAACTTGAGATACAGCTTAAATATTTAAACGTTTTACCAAGTTTAATTTGTATAAATAATTTAAATGAAAATTTAAATGAAAACCTTTCAAAATACTCATATATTGAAAAAATAAACAATTACTCTATCTTCGTCAATAAAAACTTTGAATCTTACCTTAAAAAAGATACAAAAATAAATATATCGAAAAACAGTAAACCAGTGGTTAATATCTTGTCGAACATTTTTCAAGACAGTACTTATCTCGATAGCTTTTTTGCACAATTAAATACACTTGATACCGTTAATTTTAATATTGGTAAAGTTTATCTATCAACAAACGATACTAGAATTACAAATCCACGATTAAAAGAGCTTGCTGATGATTGTAAATACGATGTACATATTAAACATGATCCAAACATCACCATAAATCCTTTTTCAATGGATGAAAGGGCACGAAAATGGACTTATATTTTCAACGAAAATATGTGTAATTCATTAGGAAGCTACTCAGATTTTACTATTATTTTAGAAGCGGATTTAACTTATCCAAGTGACGTAATTGACTATTTAGTAGATTCAGATGTCGACATCGTTGCCCCGCCGCCAATTTTAGGAACAAACTTTTATGATTCCTGGGGATATCGGAAATTAGATGGAACAAAAATTTTTGATTTAAAAGATCTCCAAATTCCAATTTTTTCGTCAATTTACTATGACAAAAATTTAATAGAACTGTCAAGCGTTGGTTCTTTTTTTTGCGTAAAAACTGAATATTTAAGAAAAAGTGTTAGATTACCACCTTCTTACCTAAATGGTCATCTTGTTGGTTTTTGTAGAGGAGTTAGAAATTTGGGAGGTAAAGTTTTTAGCAGAACAGATGTGTCAATAATACACCCAACTAGCTATTGGAAACAGCAATTATGGAATGTAGATATCTATATTTTCGAGAAAGAAAAAAATATAAATACTTTAAATATTAAATTACCTGGTTTAGAAGACGTATTCATTGAACCAACAATTATGACTTTCCAAAATACTTCAAAACAATCTTTTTATTTAATTGAATACTCAAAAGAAACTAAGGATTGCAATCTTTTCTGTTTTACAAGTAAGAAATCTTTTCAACAAAAATATGAAATCTTAAAAGAACAATATGGCAATGAATTTTCAAAATTTGTGTATTCAAATTCTTTAATTCATACTGAGTCTAAATACTATGAGAATAGGGATATCGATCAAATTATTAAATCATATCTTTATGGATAAAATTGAAATTTCTTCTAAAACAAATAAATTATTTTTATAAACTATCTATTTTTAAATCGAAATAATGAAGTAAAGATTTGTAACTAGGTAATAAGATAAAAGCTATTCAAAAAAACTTCTAATTATTGAAGAAATATGTGTAATTTCTTCAATTGACAACTCTGGATAACTTGGCAAATTTAAGCCTACACTTGATAAGTAGCTTGATATTGGTGTTGAGTTTAAATAATCTTTATAAATATTAAGTTCATTCATTGGGATAAAAAATGGTCTAGTTTCAATATTTTTTTTTGACAAATATTGCATTAAGTCATTTCTAGTTGTTAAATTCTTACATGTTATTGATACTAGCCAAAATGAGCTTGAAATATTTTTTTTATCTATGTTTTGAAATCTTATGTCTTGAATATTATTTAACTCATTAAAGTAAGCTGCTGCTATTTCTCTTTTCTTGACAAGAATATTATCAAGCTGTTCTAATTGTGCCAACCCTATTGCTGCGCAAATATTTGTCATTCTATAGTTGTAACCCACAACAATATGTGAATAATATTTTTCTGATTCAATATCTAAACCTTGACCTTTATATAGCATAACTTTTTTAGCTATATTGGCATCATTGGTGCAAACCATACCACCTTCTCCAGTAGAAATGGTTTTATTTCCATAAAAACTAAATGTTGATACATGCCCGAATGTTCCTGTGAATTCATTTTTATATTTTGTACCTAAAGATTCTGCACAATCTTCAATTAAAAACAAATTATTCTCTTCACAAATTTGTTTAATAAGATCTAGTTCACAAGCTGAAGAATATAAATGAACTGCTAATACAGCTTTTGTATTTTTTGTTAATGAGTTTCTTATCAATAGTGGGTTTAATTGAAAGTCATCTTTATTGGAGTCAATAAAGATTGGTTTTGCACCGCAGTAGGTAATTGCATTAACACTTGCAACATATGTTAATGAAGGAACCAATACTTCGTCTCCTGGACCAATGCCTAGTGATAACAAAGCAAGGTGTAGAGCTGTAGTTCCGTTAGCGCAAGTTATGGAATATTTTATATTTAGATATTCAGAAAATTTATCTTCAAATTTTTCAACAAATTTTCCTTTTGACGATATCCATCCCTCATCAAGACATTCAATAACATATTTTTTTTCGTTACTATTTAACGTGGGTTTGTAAAGTGGAATTTTAAAATTATCCATATAAAAACTTCATAATTAAATATATTAGTATCACATTGTTAAATTAATTAATAATATAAATATATGAATTTTTTTTATAAATTAAAATCACTTGCTCTTGTAAATATTTCTAAATTAAATTTGAAAACTTTTATTAAATCAAAAAACTATAAGAAAAAAGATATAAAAAATTTTGAAGATCAAATCTTATCTAAAAATTCTTTTCATCAGAAATTTAGTCAATTAGATAAAAAAATTTACAACAATTACTTTGACCAAAAAATTCCTGCATTAGGTGTTGTTATTGAATATTCATTGCACGAAGATGAAATAGACTCAAGCTGTTTATATTTTGAAAAATTTTTAGGTTGGCACTTATTTAATATTTCACCAAACTCTTCTAGAATTGAAAAATTAAAAACTCTAAGACCCAAATCTATAAATTTCAACTTAGAACTGTCTGATACAGAAAAAAAAGAAAATTCCACTACCCTTAAATTACTTTTTAAAAAAATTCAAACAGATAATATTGATTTACTTTTATTAAATACTAATAAAAATGTATTAAATATTTTAAAATCACTACATGATTCTGATATAAAACCTACTGTAATTTGTATCAAAAACTATGAAACTGATTCAGACTCAATTTTAACTATATTAAATAATTTAGATTATAAATTAACAGAGGAGATTTATGATAGTTCAGTTTATGTTCAAAATTATGCAATAAATAAATACATTTGCAAAGCCAATAAGCAAAAGTCAATCAACTCATCTATTAAACCTAAAGTCAATATTATTTCAAACATATTTCAAAACAGTAATTACATTGATTCATTCTTTAATCAGATAAAAACATTACATCAAAATAACTTTAAATTAGAAACAGTTTATATATCAACTAACGGTCCAAAAGTTACTAACGAAAAACTCTTAAAACAAATAAATGAAGCTCCCTTTAAAGTTGAAATCAGTTTTGATCCAGAAATAGATATAGATGAATTTCAAATGTTAGAAAGATCACATAAGTGGTCTATGATTTGTAATAAAAGTATTTTTAAGTCTTTATCAACATTTTCAGATTTCACTATATTTCTAGAAGCAGATTTAACATATCCTCCAGATGTAATTGACTATCTTGTAGAGGCAAATGTCGACGTAGTAGCGCCGGTTATCAATGTTGGGAGTAGCTTTTATGATTCTTGGGGGTATAGAAATCTTAATGGTGAAAAAATTTCAGATATTGAATTCTTTAAGATAGACAATTGGCAGGCTCAAGATAATAGGGAATATCTTAAAGAATTAAGTAGTGTAGGTTCATTTCTTTCTATTAAAACATCTTTCTTAGAAAAAAGCATTAGGCTACCAATAGGGTACGAAGATGGCATGCTTGTTGGGTTGTGTTTGGGAATTAAAAACTTCAATGGAAAAATTTATTGTAGAAAAGACATTTGCGTTACTCATCCTACAAGTTACTGGCGAAACCAATTGTTTAATACAAAAATTTATCTTATTTCTAAAGATAGAAACAACCGACTACAAAAAGAACTTGTATTGGAGATTGACTTACCAGGATTTCAGGATGTATATATAAAACCTCAGTTAAAAAATGTAACTAAAACAATTCTAACGCATTATTACATTTCAATTAGCGAATCTAAACGTCGTTCAAATGTGTATTGCTTTGATTCAAAAAGTAGTGCAAAAAATCATTATGAGAGTAGCTTAAAAACTAAAACTAAAAATGAAATCTCAAATTTATTTCTTTATTAATAAAGGTTGCTTGTTTGATTATTATTAATTTATAAAAACAATTGTGAAGATTAATTAATAAATAAAATATTAATTTGAAATATTTAATTCGCTATATAAAGATTCAATATTGTTAGGACTTAATGCTCTGTCATCAATCCAATAATCGTAAATAGGTTTACCACAAATTAAAATGTTGTATTTTACTTTATTTTCAACAAGCCAATGTTCAGTAATTTTATACTGATCCCAACCTCTAGCAGTATAAAGCATAATGAAATTGCCTTGATCATGTAAAAGGTTTATCAAATTGATAATTTTAACATTTGGTTTAGCAAAAACTCTCTCTTGAGAAAACCCTTCCTCGCAAATTGTTCCATCAATATCAAAAACAAATTTTTTAAGCTTCATAACAGTAATCCAAAGTATACCTTATAAATTTATAATTTTCTTTCCACGTACTTTGATACCGGGTAATATCAAAAGTTTTTAAACAAAAGCTCTCAATTAATAATTGAATTAAATCTAAACCTGAAGAAATTGATAAAGTTGACCCTCCACCTAGTCTTGCATTAATTTCCATAATCCAAATTTTTCCATTATTGTCCTCAATAAATTGCATACAAATTGGTCCTTTAAAATTAATTTTTTTTGAAATTAAATTAATTATTGATTCAAATTTTGATTTATTAACAGTTATTGATTCCATTACTTCCCCAGATGATACTCTTATTCTTTCTCTAGGAACAAAGTCAACTAAATTTGAATTAACGTCATAAAAACAATCTACACTGTATTCTTTTCCAGTAATTTTTTTTTGAACAATATATCCATCTACATTTCCAGGATTAGAATTTTTATAGTAAATCCCCTTAGAACCCTGCCCAAGAATGGGCTTTAATACTACAGATTTACTGTCTGGAACTGGGTAAATGTATTTCAGTTCTTCGTCATTACAAAAATATTTTTCAAATAAATCTTTTCTTAAACACAAAGAAGATGTTTCAAAACTAGAGGTAGAACTGTTATTTATATTAAGTTCAGAAACTATTTCAACTGCTTTATCCATAAGTGGAATAACTAAATCGTAATTTTTTGATAACTGCATTAGGTCGAAAAATATTGATTTATCATTCCAACTTTTACCTTGAATTATTTCATCAGCAATTAATTTTATGGGACAATTTTTATCCAACTCGTAAGAGTGTACTGCTATATTTTTTTGTTTGATTAACTTAACAAGTTGATTTCTTCTACCGGCTCCTACAAGTAAAAATTTCATTTTTTGGTTAGTATGGCACCATAAGAAAGTGCTTTTGAATTTTTTCCAAACTCATCTTTTGGTAAGCTATCCATTTCTATATAAAAATTATCAGAAAAAAGTGCTTTATAGCCATATTCAGAAATTCTCCAATTATCTGGAATTGGTCCATGAACCTTAAATAGAAAAGGAGTTTGAAGATAAACTTTTCCTCCGACTTTAGTTATCCTTGACAAATTGTTTGCAGCACTTTCCAATGAATTCACATGTTCAAGAACACTCAAAGCTATTATTAGATCAAAATTTTCAGCAGGTAAATCAATATCTTCAATACTCCCAATAAAATCATGACCACCCTGCAGATCTAAAGTTTGATATTTATGATTTGTTTTTTTAAAACTATCTTTTTTTGAAGAAACATCAAACTCTTCATAATGTACATCTAAAGCAGGTCCAATTTCTAAAATATTTAATGGATTATTGGAATTTTTAATTTGATTGATTGCTTTATTATGCATAAACTTTATATGCTTCCTTAGAAGAT
>JADHLZ010000019.1 GCA_016780345.1 Flavobacteriaceae bacterium
ATAATTAATATTCCTATCGGAATGAAAATTAATTTTTTAATTAAATCTCCTTTAAATGATAAAATAAATATTGCGAACAAGCCAAAAACTTTTATTCCATTACAAGGTTCTCCAATCCATACTCCGTGACTGTATGGATAATCAATTATCTTTGCAACAACCATATCACCATGTATTTCAATTGATGTTTGGAAATTGAAAATCGAAAGTATGAAATTGGATTGTGAACTTAATATTTTTGAAAACCCTGTTAATAAATCACTGTCAAAATTCAATAAATCATCTATTTTATACAAATAATGATAAGTGAAATACCAGGTAATAATAAGTGGAATAAAAGTTATAAGAAATTTAAATTCAGGACTTTTTAAATTCAAATTAAGTTATTTGTTTTTAGAAACTAGTTTATAGCCGAAGAGTATACTTATAAAAGTGAAAATACTTATTCCTCCGTCTATAGGAATACATGGTGGTGGCCAACAATTAGGTCCTGCTGGTGGACCAGGTTGAGCAAAAATGTTTTTTAGTACAAAAAAGAACAAAATAATAATAATAATCTTTCTTACTTTCATCTTTAAAAATGTTATTTATTTATTTAATAGTAAACTTAATCCTAAAAATTAGATATTTGCAAACATAACATTCAATGCAACAAAACAAAAATACAAATATTATATCATCTTCGGATGTAATGTGGTTAATAAATGCAATTTTAAAAAATTGGTATTTGTATCTTATTCTAATTCCGGTTTTCTTGGTTTCAGGATATATTTATAATCACAAACAAAAACTATATTACCAAACCAAAATTGAAATTCTATTAAAATCCAACGATGTTTATGATTACCAAGAGAGCTTACAAAGTAGTTTGGGATTTTATAATTATTACGGTGATATATCTAATCAAAAAAGAATTTTTGGTTCCTATGATTTAATGAGGAATGTCGTTAGAAAAATAGATCTTTCCTGTTCTTATTATATTGTCGGAAGATTAAATACCAAAGAATTTTTTAATGAGCTGCCTTTTAAAATAAAGGTGAACATACTCAATCCAAATATTTTGGAGACTCCGATAAAATTTAAAATTATTAATGAAGAAAAATATAGTTTAAACTATTCAATTGGAGAAGTTTTATATGAGGAAGAACATTATTTTGATTCCATCCAAACTAACAATAATTATTCTATTGAAACAAAATTATTTTCTAAGAGTGCTTCAAATCTTTCTGAAATTCATTATGAAATAGTTTTTCATGATGAAAATTATTGGATTAATCATGTTGTAAGTAATTTAAATATTGAAAATATTGAGTTTACATCTCTTCTTGTTGTTAATCTTTTAGATGAAATCCCAGAAAGATCAAGAATGATATTAGACACACTTGCAGATGTCTATATTGATTATACCCTAGAAAACCAATTTAGGGTCAATGAAAATACAATGTCTTATATAAATATACAAATAGAAAATGTTGTTAATGTTATTGATTCTATTCAATATGAATTACAAAACATGAGAGATAAAAAGGGAATTTTGGATGTAGATAAAGAATCAGAGAAATATTTCCAGTCACTAATGGTTCACCAGTCTAATGAAAGAAAATTAAAATTAAAATTAAAATCTCTAGAGAATTTAATTGATTATTTAACAAAGCTGAAAGATGAAAATATCTCGCCGCCATCATTGTATATTATGGATGAAGACGATTATCTTAGAAACTCAATCAATGAATTTTATAAAAATCAATTAAAGAAATTGGAGATGAACCATGGTTTTAAGAAAGGACATCAAGACCTCAATAAAATCAATGAAAAAATAATAAATCAGCGAAGAGATTTACTAATATATATACAAAATACAATTAGTGCTATGAGGTCTGAAATAAAAATTGAAAAGGAAGAAGTATTATATTTTGAGTCCCTAGTAAAAAAAATACCAATGTCTGAAAGAGATTTAGCTTCTTATCAAAGAAAACTACAAGTAAATGAAAAGTTGTATGAGTTTTTATTAGAAAAAAGAGCAAATACATCTATAGCTAAATCTGGTATTGTTCCCCAAACAAAAGTTATTGAGAAAGCCAGAACCATTGGTCAAATTGGTGGTAAAAAAAATCAAATTATTATTATTTTTGGTTTATTAGGTTTTGGGGTATCCTTATTGATTTCTATTTTTATTAGGTTGTTTTTTGAAAAAATTCAGCAGGTAAATGAGTTAGTAGAGTTAACACAAATACCTATTCTTGGTGGACTACCCTTACATGATAAATTTGATTCATTATTAGACATTAAAATAAAATCAAAAAATAATTTTGTAGAATCATTAAGATCTCTACGAACCTCAACCAATTTTTTATTAAATAACGAAACAAATTCTAATTTTAAATCTTTCCTTGTTACTTCAATACATCCTGGAGAGGGCAAAACTTTCACCTCAGTTAATTTGGCGAGAATTTTTGCAAGTTCTGGAAAGAAAGTTTTAGTTGTTGACTTTGACATGCATAAGCCCAAGGTACACAAAGTATTAAATATTTCTAATGAGATTGGAAATTCTACAAATCTTTCCAATAAATCAAAAATTAAGGATTCTCTTATGAAAATTGAAAACAATTTTTATGTTGTACCAAGTGGTCCAATTCCACCAAATCCATCAGAACTAGTTCTTTCTGAAAAAGTCAAAGAATTAATTGAATTTGCATCAGAGAACTTTGATTATATGTTTGTTGATACTCCTCCTTTGGGATATATTTCAGATGCTTTAGTTTTATCATCTATTATAAATCACTCTATTTTTGTAATGAACACCAAGGTTGCTAATAAAAAAGGTTTAAAATTTTTAGATGATATGATTTCAAATTCTAAAATAAAAAGTAATGCTATAATTTTAAATGGAATTAGGAAAAGTAGATTCAAATACTATTATGGTAAGTATGGTTACGGTTACGGTTATGGTTACGGTTATGGTTACGGCTACGGCTACGGCTATGGTCAAAGTAAAGATGACTAATTAAATTTACTAATCTCTCATATAAAATTTAATAGTATAAATTTTCTCATCAATTATAACATTTGCAAAATATAATTTCTCTTGCTTAAGGGGAAGATTTATAATATGATTTCCTAATCCTAAATCACTTAAATTATTATTGTAAATTATCTGTCCTAAAGTATTGTAAATATTTATTGTTAATAAATTAATATTTATAAGTGAATTGATATTCAAGTTTGAATTGCTGAAATTTATATTTATTTCGTCATTTTTTTCTTTTAAGGCCGATATAGATGATGAATCAACTACTAAAACTGCTTTTTCAAATATGCTTGTGCAGTTAATAAAATTTGAGTCCACAACAGAAAGAGCTACATCAAATAGTCCTGTATCTGAATAAAAATGAACTGGATGAGTTTCATTTGAATAATAGTTGTCGCCAAAATCCCAGTCCGAATTTGTATATCCAAAACTCAAATTTGTTAATTGTAATTGAGCAGGTTGAAACCCTAAATATATGGTGTCTTTGTTCATTGAGAAATTAGAAATTATTGGATTTGGGGATTGTACTTGCACTTCAGATATATTATTATTACAAGTATTATTTAAATCACTTGAAATAGTGTAATTGTTTGAATATAAACCGTTGAAATAAATTATGTTAGAATTGGCTATTTGGGAATTAATCAAAGTTCCATTGCTATCCAATAAATCGAAGGTTGATCCTATTATTGAGTCTCCATCTATAATTACTTGTCCATCGTTTGATGAATAACAAGAACTTCCAACTACATTAACATCATAATCTCTAAAAATGTTTAGTTTAAATCTAGGATTAATAGAATCATTAGTTGTAAAGGAGTAAGAATTATTCTGTCTTAAATCAATAGTACTATCTAATTGTAAATCTGTAAGAAATAAACATCCTCCTTGCATAAATAGTTCAGGGATTGTAAAATCAAGATTATAGTTTCCATGAGCAGAATCTCCAGGCTCTGCATTAAATACTATTTCTGTATTGTTATTTTTATTGATACAATTTACCGAAACAAATAAGCTATCATCAATTATAGAATAAAGACTTGGTGCATAATCTGGAATATCCGTAAATAGTTTAAGTAAATCATATTTGTAATCAAAACTTGATGTTGCACTATCAAGTCTTTTAATTGCTACTTCATCATAATAAGAATTTATATCTCCACTTAATCTTATCTTGATTTCTTCAGTCATCTGAAAACTTTTAATAAAGGCTTTATCATCAATAATTTTATCCTCTTCATTGAATGTTACAGATCCAGTATTACTTGTTGCATGCACCCAAAAGGCTTGAGAAGAAGCTATTTTATTATCGACTCCAAGTGTCCCAGAACTTCCGTTCCAAACGCCATAATTGCCAGACGTTTGATTAAAAATCCAAATCGAATTTTCAATATTGTTTCTGTCTCCTGATGAGAGTTTACTCCAGTCAATAGTACAAGGATACGGATTCCCAATAAGATTCCAACCGTTTTGTTGATCTGCGTTGCCACCCCCGCCATTTTGAGTGACATTTATTATTTGAGTGCCAGTATTTGGTGATCCTGATGTTGTTAAAGTGTAAGCTAATGAGTCAAAATATATTCTATGTCCATTAGTTGCGCTCACTGGATTGGTGATATTAGTTGGGGAAGTCCATCCATCATCTGCAACTCCATTTGCACTAGGTTCATTATAAGTGTAAGCACTTATGAAACTATATGTTGGGTAATCTGACCCACTAAATCCAGAAAATATGACTCCATCTTGCTGCCAATCTTGTAAAGTAGAACCTTGAAGAGGAGAAGTTACTTCTCTCCATCCATCTTTTGCAGTTAAATCTAAATATCTTTCAATAGTAATATTTCCAGAAACTGAACCGGTTTCAATATTGTCCATTTGAGCTGTTCCGTTCTGATTTGATTTAAGGGTAATTAAACCACCTGTGGTTAAAGCACCATTTTTAATATTTAGTTTTTCAAAAATATTCTGATTTCCGGAATTAATTGTTACTCCATTAGTGTTATTTAAAGTTAAAATACCCCAATCTGTATTTCCAGTAATTGTAGAAGGATTTGCAGTTCCATCAAATGTTACAGAGTCACAACCAGTAAAATTTGAAGAAGAAGAATTATTGTTCCAATTGCCACCTACAAATATTCTTGCTCCAGAAGAATTAGTAATTGTTCCATTGTTAGTTATATTACCTTCAACATCAATTAGATTAGCTAGCGAAAGTGTTCCAGTAACTGTTAAATTGTTCACAGCAACAGAAGATGAAACCGAAATATTATGTCCAGATTCGATAGTTACATCATTAGCTAAGGTAGGTTCACAGGAACAGTCCCAAGCTGAAGAAGTAGTCCAATTTCCAGAACTAATACTTTTTATTTCAATTGATGTATTACCAATAGTGAAATAATCACCATTTGAAAATTCACTTGATAAAACAGTGAATGTTACTAAATTAGAGTTGTAACTTCCGTCTATTACAGTTGCACCTGATGTAAAATCTCCATCACTATCAATTAGTAATTTGTAATCACTTTCTGCACCAAATCCGATTCCAGTTAAATCAACTGTAATAGTTAAATCTCCACTTTCTCCTGTTTCATTTACTCTCCATTTTCTTTCTAGTATTTTGCCAGTAGTACTTGGAAAAGATGAAGGTATTCCTGAGGATGATGAGGTGAGATTTCCATTATCATGCCCCCATAAAAAGTAATCAGAATTATCTAAACTATTAGATTGAGCCTGAATAATTCCGCTTCCTCTACTATTCAAATGTTGATTACTTATATCTTCACGACCAATTCCAGTAACTTCATAACCATGGTTTGTATCAAAGCTATATTTATCGTCACCAATACTTATACCATACTTAGAACTTAAATAGTTACTAACTATGATTCGTTGTGCGTTGTTTAGATCTGTATTATAAAGAATAAATTCCGCAATCTGCCCAATGTATGGTAAATAATTATCAGATGGAGTTGTAGAGTTAGCACCTAAACAAACTAAGTTGTGCCCTGACGGACTTATACTTCCAGTTGAAATATTACTTATCAAAGTGTTATCTGTAAATGAGGATAATGTTGTAGATGACCAAACAGACGAAGATATGTGAGACCCTGAAATAGTAGTTTGTGTATTTGCCTTAATATTTCCATTTGAAGCTCTTACATATTGCTTAATTCCGTCCGTATTACTTGAATAAACTCCCAATAATCTTGCTGACGTATTAGCAGAAGAAGAACCACTAGTGTAACTAGATCCAAATAATACTTGAACTGAAGGGTTTGAAAAGTTATGAACCACAAACCAGCTCTGATTAGATATGTTTAAAGATGAAATAGAAGAAGAAACAAGATGATCACTATAAAACTGAACAGCTGGCTTACCCCCGATGCTGCTAGTCTCAGTGAATATAGGTTTCAAAGGAGCAGAACTTTGAGTGAAATTATTATTGTTTCCCGAAATATCATCCCAACTATTAATATTAGAACCATCACTAACTGAAATACTAGAAGCATTTAGCCATACACTTAAATCAGTTGCGTTACCAACACCACCTGGACCTGTATTTTGTGAAAAACACTTGAAGGTCAAAAAAACAAATGCTATTAAAAGGTTTTTACTCATTTAAGTTAAATTTATATAATATGGTAAAAATAGTGATTTAATTTTTTAAAAAATTAGATTTACACTAATTAAAGCAAAAGATGTTTAAAAATATACATTTTATAAAAAACATATTGAGGATTTGGAATGTTTTTGATTCTAAAAAGAAGAAAAATAGTATTTATGTAGTTTTTTTCTCCTTTATAAATACATTGTTAGATCTTTTAGGATTAGGTTTATTTATCCCGCTAATATTAATTGTTTTTCAAGATGAAAATATAATTAATAACCCCTATCTAGGTCCTATCTACAATTACTTTGCTTTTAGTTCTGAAATTAATTTCATTTTTGTTTTTGGAGTCTTAATTATGTTTACAATAGTCAGTAAAAATATCTTATCGTTATGGATTCAAAAATTCCAACTTAATTTTTCATTTAGTATATTTAAGTATGTTTCTCAAAGGCTTTTTAAATATTATTTAAATTCTAAAAATTTATTTTTAGATGATGAAACTGGGAGTAAAATTACTAGAGAAATATATATTACGTCTATACATTTTACTGAGTTTTTTATTGTCTCAATTATTACTTTAATCAATGAATTAGTAATAATATTTACAATATTTATTTTATTGTTGATTTACAATCCTTCAGTTGGATTAATTCTTATATTTTCTATAATTCCAATTGCAACGGTTTTTTACAAAAAATATAATTCTATTTTAAAGTCAACAGGCAAACGAGAAAATGATTTCAGAAATAAAATAAATTCTACATTATATGATACTATCTATGGACTTCCAGAAATCCAAATTTTTCAAGCATCCTCTTTCTTTTATGAAAAATATAATTTTCTATTAGAAAATTTTATAAAAGAAAAAGTTAAAATTTTCCTAGTCAGGTTAAGTCCTACTAAGATTTTAGAAATCATTGTTTTCTTTGGAGTTTTAGTTATAATTCTTAGTGGATTATTTTTTAATTTTAGTAAGTCAAGTATACTCACACTTTTAAGTATTTATTCTTTAGCTGCATTTCGGCTTTTGCCATCTTTTAACAGAGTTACTTTAGCTGTAATTAATCTTAAAACCTATGAATATACTTTAGAAATTATTGACAAAATCAATCTTAATAGTGAAACCGTTAATAAATCTTTAATAAATATAAGCCCATTCCAAAGCTTTAAAATTTCTAAAATTTCCTATAAGTACCCGGATACATCAAAATATCTTTTTGAAAATTTTTCGCTTGAAATAATTAAGGGGGACATAATTGGAATTTCTGGTGAATCAGGTTCTGGTAAATCAACTTTGATTAAAATTATTGCTGGTCTTTTAAAGCCAAATCTAGGAAAGGTTTATTATAATAACAAGATTTGTAATAACGATTTAATTAGTCTTTGGCAAAACAAAATTGGATATGTTAGACAAAATGTTTTTGTCTATAATAGTTCTATAAAAAATAATATTGCTTTTGGTGTTGATGAGCAGTTTATAGATTATGATAAACTTAATTATGCATTAAAATTATCTAATCTGGAGGAATTTATTGCTTCAAACAAATATGGAATTGAATATAATATTGGTGAAAATGGATTAAAATTATCTGGAGGCCAAATTCAAAGAGTTGGAATAGCAAGAGCGATTTATTTTGATTCTGAAATTATTCTTTTTGACGAACCTATGTCGGCTCTAGACGAGTTGGCTCAAATTAAAATTACTAAAACTATTTTAAATTTAGCCCGAAGAGAATTTACCATAATAATTAGTTCTCATCAAAAAAATATATTTGAACATTGTAATAAAAAAATTATAGTCTAACGTGAAAAAATCTTAATTAAATACGTGCCCTTGAAAACTGTTAATTAAATCTAAAAACTTTTTTTTAGATAGATTTAACTTTAAATTTAAGTTCCAATCTCATGATTTAAAGAATTAGTTTTTTAATAATTTTGGATAATACATAAAGAAAAACATGAAAATTATTGCAGAAGCTGCCTTTAATCATAATGGAGATTTAAACTACTTAAAAGAATTAGGTTTAAAAGCAAAAATATCGGGGACAGATTATTTTACTGTTCAAGTTATGAACGTAGATGCTTTTTGTGTTAAAGATTATCTAAGATATCAGCTATACAAAGATACTGAGTTTAATGAGGATCAATGGATTGATTTGTTTGATTACTATAAAGATATAGATCTTCCAATTATTCCTTGTGTTTTAGAAGAAAAGTCGTTTCAATTATGCATTAACTATGGCTTTAAACTTTTAAAAATTCATGCAACTGATATAACAAATCACCCTTTTCTAAATTTAATTTCTGAATCACCAAATATTAAAGTTATACTTGAGACTCAATGTGCAACATTGTTAGAGACAGAATTAGCAATTGAGATTTTAGGCAAGCATAAGATTGAAGCTTTATTTTCCGGTTATAGTAATTACCCTACTGAGGTGGAAGATTTAAATTTAAATACTATAGATTATTTTAAAGATAAATTCAATTTAAATGTTGGATATGCAGACCATAGTTTAGATACTAATTCAGTTCCTTTAATGATTTTGGCAAAAGGGTGTAAATACATTGAAAAGCATATCACAATTTCTAGAAATAATCGGAATTATGATTGGCAAGTTTCCTTATACCCTGAAGAATTTTCTAAAATGGTTAATAATGTAAAGCACTATGCCAAAAGTTTAGGTAGTTTTTCAAAACATCCCTCTAAAAATGAGAAAAATTTTAGATCTGTAATGTATAAAAAACATATTGATGGATTTGATACATTAAAAAGATCTGACAAAGGACATTTTTTAATAGAAAAAATCATAGATTCATTTTCATCAGAAACAACAATTGTTGCTTTAATTGCTAGATTAAAATCAAAAAGACTAAAAAATAAAGTTTTGCTGAACTTCTCTAAAAATGAACTTATAGTTGATTTGTATGATAGAATATCAAATAATAGCCCTTTTAAAGTGGTATTGGCAACTTCTTTTTTAAAAGAGGATGATCTTTTAGCTAACCTTTTTGAAAAAAATTCTTTTCCAGTTTTTAGAGGTGATGATATTTCTATTATAGACAGGATGTTGAGATTAGCCTTCAATGAAAAAGCTGGTAGTATTTTCCGTGTTACAGGGGATAATCCATTTACTGATCCATACTTAATGAATGAGATGTCAAAAATGCTGAACAAGCATAAACTAGATTACGTAAGAGTTAATAATGTTCCATTTGGAGTAAGTGCAGAGTTATTTTCTACAAAGTATTTATGGAAACTATATTTAAAACTTGAATCTACAAAATATTCCGAATATCTTTCTTGGTATGTCTTAAATGATAAAGATGTCAAAATGGGATCAATAGATATTGTTACAGATAAAAAAACAAATATAAATTTATCAGTAGACTATGATAAAGATTTTCAAGATTGTAAAAAATTACTATTGAAAATTGATAAGAATTTTTCTGAAATCACATTAAATGATATATTAAAAAATATTTCAGTACTTAAAGAAATAAATTTAGATTCTGAAATCAAACTTCCTTTTGGAAAAACAATTAGTATTCACAAGTATGTAGAGTTATTCAAAAATAAGAAATCTGTAGAGAATAAATCAATTATTCTTAGATGATATTACTAAATTTATTGTAAATTTTTTTAATGAAAATATTTGATAGAAAAATTGGTGATAATTATCCTACTTATTTTATAGCTGAAATAGGGTCTAACTTTGATGGTAATCTTAATAGAGCTAAAGATTTAATAGGTCTTGCTGCTGAAAGTGGAGCCGATGCAGTTAAATTTCAACATTATACTGCAAATACTTTAGTTAGTGATTTTGGTTTCTCTAATATGAACTCTGTAATTACACATCAATCTAAATGGGGAAAAAAAGTTTCTGAAATATATAACGATGCGTCGCTAAATAAGGATTGGACAGAAGAATTATTCAATTTTGCACACAACATTGGTATAGGTTTCTTCACAAGTCCCTATTCTATGGATTTAGTAGACTATGTAGATAAATTCGTTGATGCTTTTAAAATTGGTTCTGGGGACATAACCTTTCATCAGATTTTACAAAAAATCTCAAAAAAAAACAAGCCAATTATCCTTGCGACAGGAGCATCTGAAGAAAGCGATGTTATTAATGCTATGAATATTCTTTCTTTAAGTAAAAATGATATTTGTATAATGCAATGTAATACTAATTATACTGCTGAAGAAAGTAACTATTCTTATCAAAATTTAAATGTTTTAAAAAAATATAAAGAACTTTTTCCAAAAGCTATTCTTGGTCTAAGTTGTCATTTAAAAACTTGGACTAGTGTAATTGCATCAGTTTCTTTGGGAGCTAGAGTTATAGAAAAGCATTTTACAGACGATAGATATAGAAAAGGTCCAGATCATAATTTTGCAACAAATCCTAAAGAATGGAAATTAATGGTTGAAGAAGTTAGGAGTCTAGAATCAATGTTGGGTAGTGGAGAAAAAACTATAGAAAAAAATGAAAAATCTACTGTAATTGTACAGCAAAGATCAATTAGGTGTAATAAAAACATTGCAGCTGGTGATCAAATAAAAAAATGTGACTTAGACTTTTTAAGACCTTGTCCTGAGAATTCTTTAAAGCCATATGATATTAATAAAGTTTTAGGAAAAAAATTAAAAATAAGCATGAAAAAAGGAGATCACTTTACATTAAAAAATTTACAATAATAAAGACTTATGAAAAGAATTTTAATTACTGGAGCATGTGGATCTATTGGAAGTGCGCTCGTTGCTAAGTTACTAAGAGAGAGTAATATTGTTTGTGCATTTGATAATAATGAAGACAAGTTATTTCATTTAAATAAATTATTTAGTAACGATAAGAACTTAAAAATTTTTTTTGGAGATATAAAAGACAAAGAAAGATTATTTCAGGCATTAAATGGAATTGATGAGGTATACCACTGTGCTGCTTTAAAACATGTCGAACTTAGTGAATACAATCCTTTTGAATCTATCAAAACAAATGTTATAGGAACTCAAAATATCATAGAATCTTCAATAAAAAGAGGTGTTAAAAAAATTTTAGTTACAAGTAGTGACAAAGCAGTTAATCCTTCTGGAATTATGGGAGCAAGTAAGTTATTAAGTGAAAAATTAACCATAAATTCAAATAGCTATACTGGATCTGATAAAATTAAAATGGGTTGTGTAAGGTTTGGGAATGTTTGGAATACTAACGGTTCAATAGGTCCAATTTTTAGAGATCAAATTTTAAATAGTTCAAATATTAGCTTAACTGATAGAAAGATGACCCGTTTTTTTATTTCAATTGAAAATGCAGTCGAATTATGTGTTAATGCATGCTCTAATTTAATTGGAGGTGAAACTTTTGTCTCTAACATGGGAGCAATTAGCATTGGAGATATTGCAACAGAATTTCTAAAATACGGTAAAAAATCTAAGATAATTGTTACTGGATCAAAAGCAGGAGAAAAATTGTATGAAGAATTATTTACAGAAGTTGAAAGTAAGAGAACTTTTTCCTTTAGAAGCATGTATGTGATTATACCAGACAGTTTAGATCATAATTCTACAAGGTTTAAAAAGCTAAACGAAAAGTATAATAATGGTAATCCAATTTCAACCGCATTACGATCAGATTCGTTAAACATCAAAAAAATAAAAATCAATGAACTTGTAAAAGAAATTATGAATGAATAATTTTAATGAAAAGCATAAATTAAATCTACTTAAAAGTTATCAGGAAGTTGGTCAATTGATAAATGAAAGAAAAGATTTTTTAAAAGAAGAATTAGAAAGTTCAAGGTTGTTATTTAATAAAAATTCTTTAGAAAATAAAAAACCTATTCCAATCAAAGTGGACGTGTACGCCATATTATCCGGGATCAGCTTTGATAAAAAAACAACTCAAAAAATAACTTCTATAATTAATTCCATTAGAGAGCTCCTAGAAGGAGAAGATTTTTATCTCGTAAAGTCTCAGAATTTAGGGATAGAATTTGCAATTTTAAAATGGCCTACAGACGAAGTAAATCATAAATTAATTAAAGAAGCAGAATCTTTCTTAAATCAAATTAAAATTCCTGAATTTAACCTTAATATTTTAGGCATTCAGTTACATACTGATGGATGTATAATTTTAAAAGGAGTAGATCATGGAAGGGAGATTTTTAATTTAAGAATGGAGTTAAAAAAAAAATTAGTCAACTTACCAAAAAAACAATCTAATTGGGCTCATATTCCTTTGGGAAGAGTTTTATCCCCTATAGGTAAAGAAAAAATGATTGCTCTGAAAGATAAGATTCACAAACTAAATCTAGAATTGAATTTTAATATTCTAATTGATAAAGTTCACTTAGTTCATGAAAAACAGTGGTATATGGAAGATAAAAGATATATCTTAACAAAAAAATTAATATGATACAAGATTCTAATTACTTATTTAGTGTTAATAATAAAGTTGCTTTAGTAATTGGAGGAAGAGGGAAAATTGGATTTGAAATATCTTGTAGTCTTGCAAAACTAGGTGCCAGAGTAATTGTAGCTAGTAGAAGTGTAACCAAGGAACAATCTATATCAAAGAGCTTTAAAAAATCAAAAATTGATGATATTGTAATGGATGCATCCAATGAAGAAGATGTTTTAAAAAATGTAAAATTAATTGAAGAAAAGTATGGCAAAATTGATATTTTAATAAATAGTTCATCATGGAGACCAATGACTAAATTTATGGAGGATAGTATAGAGAACTGGGAGGAATCAATTAAAAAAAATAGTTCTGCTTTTTTTATTCCATCTAGAATAGTAGGCAAAAAAATGGCAAAAATAAATTCAGGCTCAATAATTAACATATCTTCTATATATGGAATTAATGCTCCTCCAATGTCTATTTACGAAAATTGTGACTTCATAACAGAACCAGATTATCCTTTTTTAAAGGCAGGCTGTATAGGTCTTTCTAAATATTTAAGCTCCTATTTTGCTAAAAACAATGTAAGGGTAAATGTTGTTGCTCCAGGTGGAGTTTCTAATAACCAACCAATAGAATTTTCTAATAATTATAATAATCGTGTTCCAATGGGAAGAATGGCAAACGCAGAAGATATTGTTGGGGCAGTTATTTTTTTAGCTAGTGATGCTTCCAAATATATCACAGGAGTTGTTTTACCGGTTGATGGTGGCTGGACAGCTGTTTAATTTATTATCGTATTATTTCTATAATGAATACTTTTATTTTTTTTTTTAAAAAAAACAATTTTAAGATAATTAAAGAGCTTCTTTTAAAAGAGACTTTTGCTTTACCCTATTCTTCTAGGTTAGACTCCTTAATTTCACTAAAACAATCTAGAAGAATTTTGTTAAAAATATGGAATTCCTCACCTTACAAAGAAAAAATTCTAGGAAAAATTATAGTTTACAAAGATATTAGACTTGATAATGATCGGTCTTATTGCAAGATTAAAAAGTATGATAAAGACGTTGAAAATATTATTTTCAGATCAGAACTTTTAGAAAACTTAAAAACTATTAAAAAAATTGTATATAGTTTAATATATACATACATGTCAATAATACTTTTTCCATTTGTTTTATTTTCTAGAAAATACAGGCAAAATTTAACTTTAATACCTGAATTTGTAATTCAGATAGTTGAGTTATTGTTATTGACTAAAAATTTTAAAGTTCAAAAATTATATTTCTTAGACATTCATGTTCCAGAATCAAATTTTCTTTCTTCTTTATTAATTAACCAAGGAGTTAGAGTAGTAAAAGTTCCTGATTCAAACCCATTATTTATGTTTAATAAGAATATTGTGTCATCCGAGACCATTCTTACATTAGGTTATCAAATTGAAGAATTTGTTTTTTTTAATAAGAATAAAAATTATAAAATATACCCACTTACAGAAATTTCAAATTTTAAATTTGATAAATTAAATTATACACATAATACTAAAATTTGTTATTATTCTCATGGTTCATTTACAAGATTGAATCTAGATCATAATAGACCAAAGTTTGGAGATATAAATATGGAATTAAATATGCTTAACAAGATAAAAAAATCAAACTTTTTTTCTAATATTGAAATTGTTATTTGTCTCCATCCAAAAGAAAAAAATGATGATGCCATCAAAGAAAAAGCAATTAATTTTTATAAAAATATTTTCGGTAATCATGCTACCATATTTAATGGAAATTCATACGATTCTTTTAATAAATATGATTTAGGATTTGGAGCTTTTTCTTCAATTTTATTTGAGAGAATATATTGCCACCATAAAACAATTATATTTAATGACATAATAAGAGAATTTCCAATGAAAAATTCTGATTTTAATGTTTTCATAGCTAAAAACTTTGATGAGTTACTTTTTAAGATTCAAGATTTTTTAACAATTAAAAATTCAAGATTTTTTAACAATTTAAAAAAGTACACATATAAAAATTCAGAAATAGTAAATATTAAAGAATTTTAATTTATTGAATAAAAAAAATATATACTACGTAACTTTTAATGAGACTTTTAATGGAATTTATGAGAGTCAAGTTATTGATGTAGTTAAGCTTTATATTTCTAAACAACTTAATTCAAATTTAATAGCCTTTATTCCTTTAAAAAATTTCTTTAAAGAAAGAAGAAAGATTAAAATTCGTTTATCTAATTCAATTATAATACCAATTTTTTTTAAATTAAGACATTGGAATTTAAATAAATTTTGGTTTATATTTTTTTCAATTAATTCCAAAGATTATATAATTTGTCGAAGTATATTTTCGTTTAATTTAGTTCCCAAGTTCTTACTTAACAATTGTAAAGTAATCTACGATGGTAGAGGAGCTATTAGTTACGAGCAAAAAGAATATGGTGTATATAATGGTACAAGTTTGGAAAATGAGATATTTCATCTTGAAAAAAACTCTGTCATTAATTCTCATCATAGAATTGCAGTGTCTAATAAATTGGTAAAATTTTGGGAAAACACATTTTTTTATGTTTCTGGAAAAGAAACTGTAATTCCTTCCTCAACATCAACTTTGTTTGAAAGAGATAAAAATCAATCAAAAATTAATGAGATTAAAAAAAAATTTCAAATAAAACCCAATAATAAAGTAATTGTATATAGCGGTTCTTCAGCAGGTTGGCAATCATTTAAAAAGATTTCAAGTTTTGTAAATAAATTAATTGTCAATCAGCCAAACACCAAATTTATTTTTCTTACGTCTGAAAATAAATATATTGATTCATTAGTTAATGATTTTCCAAATAGAGTTTTTAGGCTATTAGTTCCTTTCGAAGATGTTGTAGATTATCTAGATGTGTCAGATTTTGGTATTTTATTAAGAATTAATTCAATTACAAATGAAGTTTCATCCCCTGTTAAATGTGCAGAGTATTTAATTCGTGGTTTAAAGGTGATAATAAGTGAAAATATTGGCGACTATTCTCATATAATCTATACAAATGATCTTGGTTTTTCTGACAAACAAATTATAAATGACTATTCTTTAATTAACGATGAATTTGATAAGTTGCACATACAAAATTTTGCTTATAAAAAATTCTCAAAAACATCAATTTTAATTCAAGATAAGTATCTTGGCTTAATTAAATAAGAGGAATTATTGTTTACTAACTTATTAATTACGAATTTCTCAAAATAGTAATTCCAATAAATAATGAGTTTATTTTAAATTAAATTTGAAAATAGCTTTACTTACAGACGGAATAACACCTTATGTTACAGGAGGAATGGAAAAACATTCGCATTTTCTTGCCAAGTATCTTGTATTACAAGGCTTTGAAGTTGATTTATATCATTGTATTTATGATCGTAATATCAATTTACCATCTAAAAAAGACTTAGACTTTTTATTTTTTGAAAACAAATATTCGTTTAATAGAGTTTTTAGCTTCTATTTCCCTAAGACATTCTATTTTCCTGGCCATTACCTATACAATTCTTTTTTTTATTCAAAGCTTCTATATAAAACAATTTTAGAAAATAATTTTTTAGCTCATACTTAACTATGTTTTCATTGACTATATCCTTGGTCCAATTTGAATCTTGATCATAAGGGTTTTTAGAATATATAACATGTATGGTGTAACCTCTATTTGCCAATTCTTTTGAGAATTTAGCCCATCTTCTTGAACCAATCGTGTTAAAAGGAGGGTAAGTATAATTAACAATAACTATATTTTTATTCACTATTTAGTTTTAAATAAAATATTTTTAAATATCAATACCAAACAAATCCAACCACAAATCAACCCAGTTGAAAAATATAAGACCGACGACAATTCAACAAGAAATCCAAATATAAATATTAAAATACAAGCATAAGACAAACAAATTAATCCATATATATTTTTTTTCTTCAAAAGAATAATTCCATAAATCGGTATAGAAAATAAAGTCAGTAAATAAATCAATATTGAAATTGATTTGTAAAGTTTGTAGAAAATTGAATTCTCGGTAAAGGATGCACCTGGCCAATCTTGGGTTGGATTAACAAAAAGAAAGTTTTTTATTCTATTTAAATGAGAAATAAAAAAATAATTTAAAGGCTTATTTTTCATATATATAGCTCTAAATTTTTTACATTTTTGAACTATTTCCAAATCAATTTTTACTCTTTCATCATAATTTAATTCACCATTATATGATAATTGCAAGTCTTTTTTCAAATTAATCAGCGAGTCTTTGTTAAAACCCTCAAAAAAAATATTGTTTTTAACAAATAAATGATTTTTAAAATCTAAAGGTTTGTAGGACAAAAACCAGTGCATTTCACTGCCTGGTTTATACCAAATTGAATTTCCTCCCCATGAGCTAATCAACTTTCTGATCTCTATGACAGAAAATTTTGCAATACAATCTATATCACATCCAGAGCTATAGCCAAACTTTTGACCGGGAACATATGCATCTTGAAGAGGAATAATTTTTTTTGTATTGATATAGTTTCTTGGTATCCAAAAACATTCAAATATTATAAATGGGAGTAAAAATATAAAGTTGTATTTGAAAATATTAATTAGTTTTCTTCTGTTTTTGTAAGTTATATAAACTATAATAGGGAAAATATATAAAAGGGTGAAAGGTCTTAACAATACTACCCATGTAAGAAATAGTCCTGAAATAAGCAATGTTTTTTTTGACTCATTATTAAAAAATTTCTCTAAAAAAAACAAATGCACTATAAAAGCTGAAATAGAAAAGCTAGTAGACATTGTATACAAATCTTCTTTAATAAAAAATGGAAAAAAACTAAAAACAATAATTGAAATAAAAAATGATAATGATTTTTTGGATATTTTCTCACTAATCAATCCTAACAAGAATACAGCTATTGAAGAGAAGATAATTTGTGTTAGAATTAATAATTGAAGAGAAATATTCTCTGAGAATAGTAGTCTAAACAATAAATATGGAAATGCATATCCTGGAATTCTTCCAGCATATGGTGGGCTTTGATCGTCTAAGGAATATATTCCATTTTTTATTAATTGATTTGAGGGCTCAATAAGTTCGCTGAAATCATTTGATATAAATACTATACCATTTAGTTTATCAGGTGACTGATTTTGAATTTGTGAAAAGAAAAAGTATAAAACTATAAGTTTTACAAATAAAATTATTGGTATCCATATATACGATTTCCTTGACTTAATAATTTTTTTTAGAACCATTGGATTTATTTATGTTTCTAATTAAGAACTTAAAGTAAGCATATGAAGTCTTGATTATTTTAAGTTTGGATTTACCTTGTCTTAAATCTGATTTTAATACCATAGGAACTTCAATTATTTTTGCATTGACATTAACAGATTTTAAAAGTATTTCAAGCATACATATAAAACCTTTCTCTTTAATAATTATCCCATATTCATTTTTAATTTTCCTTAATAAACTGATATTATAAACTCTATAAAATGAGCTTAGAGTTAAAACCTTTAAATTGAAAAAATATCTAAAAAGAAGATTAGCAATTGAGGAAATTAATTTTCTGAAAAACGAAGTTTTATCAAACCCTCCCCCCTGGGCATAGACAGATGCTAAAACAAGATCGTATCCGAGATTGTTTATTTGAAGCATGTTTTCTAAAATATTCACATCTGAAGTCGAGTCAGATTCCATAGTAACCACTACATCACTTTCTCCAACTGAATTATTAATTATCCACTCAAAACCTTTGTCAAAGGCATGGCCAGGCCCATGATTTTTACCATCAGATATTATTTTAAGTTTATCTTGATTAATCTTAGATTCGATTATTTCTATACTGTTGTCAGAAGATCCATCGTCTGAAAATACATAAAATATATTTTTATATTCTAGCTTTTTTGATAAGTTGTCAATAAGATAGGGTAAGTTTTTTTTCTCATTATAAAATGGTATAAGAACATAAATCATAATTTATTTTTCATTAGCTAGGAGATCTATCTGCCACTTTATTGTTTCTTTAAGGCCTATTTCTAATGAGTATTTGGGCTTGTATCCAAGTAAGTTGCAAATTTTATCAATTGAAGGAACCCTCCTTTGAACATCCTCATATTTTCCAAATGTTTCATAAGGAATAAATTTAATTTTAGGATTAGTTTCTGGATTAATAATTTCCCATATTAATTTGGCTAAATCAATGATTTTTATTTCTTGATTTGGACTCCCCGCAATATTAAAAATATTATTATTTGCTTTTTCATCTATACAACATCTATAGAGTGCATTAACAGTATCTTTTATATAGGTAAAAGTTCTAGTTTGGTTACCATCCCCATGAATTTCAATTTCCTCTTTATTTAATGCTTTATTTATGAATACTGACTGAGGGCCACCCCACCAAGTTAAATTTTGATTCATACCATAGGACCCGAAAAATCTTACGATAGTATAATTAATTTTATTTGCTTCATGATTGGCAATAATTTTATGTTCAGAAAAAATTTTAGATGTTGCGTAAGCCCATCTTTTAATTTTGGTTGGTCCTAAAACTAAATCATGTTTTTCAGTAAATGGGATATTAGGATTTTTCCCATAAACATCTGAAGTTGATGCAAATACAAGCTTACTACCTTCTTGGATACACTTTTTAATTACTAAATTTGTCATTATATCATTATCACTTAGTGTCCTAAGAGAGTTATCATATCTGGGTATTTTTTGAGAAGCCAAATGTACTAGAACTTCTCCATGAACTTTATTTAAAATATTACTTTTAATAATATCCTTATGGTGAAATACAAATGAAGAATGATTCTTAATTTTTTTAATATTATTTAAATTTCCATATTCAAGGTTATCTATTCCTACAACTTTATGACCCATGGATAAAAGTTTCTCGCATAGATTTGACCCTATAAATCCAGCCGCTCCTAAAACAATAAAATTCATTTTCTCTATTTAATAATTAAATTCATTATCTGTAAAATTAATTAAATATAACTTTAAAAATAGTATCATTGTAATTAAATTAATTTTGAAAATAGCTTTACTTACTGACGGAATAACACCCTATGTTACAGGCGGAATGGAAAAACATTCGCATTTCCTTGCTAAGTATCTTGTATTACAAGGCTTTGAAGTTGATTTATATCATTGTATATATGATCGTACTATCAATTTACCATCTAAAAAAGACTTGGACTTTTTATTTTTTGAAAACAAATATTCGTTTAATAGAGTTTTTAGCTTCTATTTTCCCAAGACATCCTATTTTCCTGGCCATTACCTATACAATTCTTTTTTTTATTCTAAGCTTTTATATAAAACAATTTTAGAAAATAATTTTTCCTACGATTTTATTTATTCTAAGGGTTTTACTTCTTGGAATTTATTACGCAAGAAATCTAATTTTAAAATAGCGACAAATTTTCATGGATATGAAATGTATCAGACATCTCCAAACTCTAAGTATTTTTTTAAAAAATATTTGTTTAGATACTTAGTAAAATGGATAATCAAAAATTCTGATTTTATCATTTCTTATGGAGGCAAAATAACAGAAATTATAAATTCTTTAAATTCAAATTATGAAAAAGTTATTGAAATTCCTGCAGCTATTGAAAAATCATGGGTTTTAAAAAAAATAAATTTTGTTGATGATAGTTCTAAAAGAAAAATTTTATTTGTTGGTAGAAATGAAGACAGAAAAGGATTTAAAGAGCTTATATCAGCAATTAACAACTTGCCAAAAAAAAATAACAATCTAGAATTTCACTTTTTAGGGCCTAATCTTAATTCAAATATTGAAATAAATACTGAATTAGCTTTAAATTTTTACGGATTAATAAAAGAAGATGCTCTTAAAAAAGAAATTTTTGATCAATGTGATGTTTTGATATGTCCTAGTTATTCGGAAGGAATGCCCAATGTTATATTAGAAGCTATGTCAAGAGGTTTAGCTGTAATTGCTAGCGATGTTGGTGCAAGTTCTCTTTTAGTTGATAATGAAAATGGTATTTTACTCGACCATGTAACACCTTCTGAAATCTTAAATAGTTTATTAAAAATTAATAGTATTAGTCATATGGAATTAAATTCTAAGAAGCTAAGTTCACTAAAAAAAATCAAAGCTTTTTATTGGGAAAAAGTTATAGAAAAACTTAAGTCTCAAATTTTAAATCCTAATAATTAATAAATGTATTTTAATTCTTTAGTTTTTTTTCTTTTTTTCTTTTTAGTTTTTTTAACACACTGGACTATTTTAAGATTTAAGAATATTAATTATTCCAATTTATTTATTTTATTTTCAAGTTATATTTTTTATTCTTTCTGGGATTGGCGTTTATTAAGCTTAATTTTTTTAAGCTCTACCTCAGACTATATTATTGGCAATAAAATATATAATTCAAAAACTTTTAGACAAAAAAAAAACCTACTTATTCTAAGTTTGACCTTAAATTTAGGACTACTTTTTATTTTTAAATATTTTAATTTTTTTATAAAATCATTTAATGAGTTTTTAAATATTACTGAAAGTTTTTCTTTAAATATTATATTACCAGTTGGAATTTCGTTTTATACTTTTCAAACTCTCTCTTATACTATAGATATTTATAAAAATAAATTAAAACCAACTAATAATATCATTTCTTTTTTGACCTTTGTTTCCTTTTTTCCTCAATTAGTTGCTGGCCCTATTGAAAGAGCTAGTAATTTACTTCCTCAATTTAATAGTTTAAGAAAATTTAATTTTAAAAATTCATTAAATGGAATTTCCTTAATTTCTTATGGGTTTTTCAAAAAAATAGTCATTGCTGATAGACTTGGAATTTATGTAGATTCAGTTTTTGATAATATTGAATCATTTAATAGTCTCACATTAATTCTTGCGTCACTCTTTTTTTCATTTCAAATATATTGTGATTTTTCGGGTTATTCACTAATAGCTAGGGGATTAGCTAAGCTCCTAGGATTTGATTTGATGGTTAATTTTAATAAACCTTATTTGTCTTCAACCCTGAGAGATTTCTGGAAAAAATGGCATATTTCTTTGTCAACATGGTTTAGAGATTACTTATATATTCCTTTAGGAGGTTCTAATGATAATTTTTTAAAAGTATGTTTTAATTTATTTATAGTATTTATTATTAGCGGCATGTGGCATGGGGCTAATTGGACGTTTATTTTTTGGGGAGCTTTTCATGGTCTATTTTTGATAATTGAAAGAATTCTAAAAAGATTTTCAATATTAAAACTAGTTACTTTACCCAAAATTTTAAAAACCTTAACCGTATTTCTAATTGTAAACTTTTTATGGGTTTTTTTTAGAGCTCAGAGTATAGATGAAGCTTTAATATTTTTTAATAAAATTTTAGAGCTTGATTTTTCTTTAAATCAAAATATCATTTTTGCATATAAAGGACCAATAAATTTAATATTGTCAATAATGTTAATTATATTCCTTTTAGTTTCTTACTGTTTGCCAAATGATTTAAATTTTAAAAAACCAAATACACATCTATTATTTAATTTTATATTGGTTTTAGTAATTTTATTTTTAGGAATCAACGGACAGAATGAATTTATCTACTTCCAGTTTTAGTGTTTTTTTAATTAAATTAATATTAGTTATTTGTATAGTAAGTATTATTCTAAATAAATTTTTTGAGAATCAGATTATTTTAAAAACTGAAATTTCAGGTGCATATAAAATACATAAGATTGCTCATAAAAATCTAAACGGTGAAATACCAATATTTGGAAGTTCTAGGGCAAAAACCAATTTTTGCTCTTCATTAATTAATAAAAATACATTTAACTACGGAATAGACGGTATAGGATCGAAAGTTTGGTTGTTTTTTCTTGAAAAAGAACTTGAAAAACATAAGACTACACCAATCATAATAAATTTTGATTTAAACGGTTTTACAAATTACATAGGAGACAGATCTAATTATTTAACCGATTATTCTATTTCTAAGTTATTTATTAATCATGATTTAATTTATAGGATACCTTTAATAAGATATTTTGGATTTTACCAATCCTATTTGACAGATTTTATTAAATATAAATTATCTTATAACTATTTCATTGATAGGGGTGGTGTACATTCAAATTCTAAATTTAATTTAAAAAATTTTAACTTTAATATCAATCAAAGAACCCAAGAAAATGACTATTACAAGAAGGATACTCTTCAAATTAGAAAATTTTATTCGTTAATTAAGCTTACAACTCGACCTATATATTTAGTTATTTCCCCGTATCATGAGTCTGCACTAAATAATTTTGCTAATTTAAATGAGGCGGATATTTTTCTTGAAAATATTGGTAAATTGGATAATTTAATAGTTTTAGATTTTAGAGATATTGATTTAAAAAAAGAAATGTTTTATAATACAACTCATTTGAACTATAAAGGAGCAAAACAATTTTCTCAAATTCTATCAGATACACTTAAATCAATTAATCCTGAAAACTTTAATTAAATATCTAATTGTAATATCTGTTTTATCATTTTTTTTATTTCATATTTATAAAATCAATTTAAGAAGTCATCATTTAGAGTATAATATCCTTAATTCAAATAAATATAAAACTGAATTAAATTCTCAAAACTTTAAGGACTTACAAAATTGTAATTGTATCATTTTAGGCGATAGTAGATCTCAAGGCCTTAATATTAAGAACTGTATTAATTTTTCAACTGGAGGTGAAACCATAAACTTATTAAGAAAAAAAATTCATCAATTAAACTTTCCTGACAAAGCCAAAATATTAATTAATATTGGAATTAATGATATTCTTTTTTCTTATTCATTAGAACAAATATTAGTTAATTTTGAGGAGCTGAAAAAAATCTTGGATTTAAAAACAAAAAATTCAAGTATTTATTTCATTGAGATATTTCCTATTGATAAGTCTGGTTTTTTTTATAAAAAAGATGATGTCAATTTGAAAGTTAATAATTTAAATAATTTTTTAAAAAGCTTTAAGACATCTAAATTTAATAACTATGAATTTTTGACCTTAAAAGGTTTTTCATATGAATTTTTAAATGAAAATAGTCAATATTCCGACGACGGTATTCACTTAAATAAAAAAGGAAATGAGCTATTTTCTTCAATATTAGAAAGCTATATTAATGAATAAAAAAATATATTTTCCGGGATTAAATGCACTTAGATTTTTTTCAGCTCTTGCAGTCATAATTACTCATATTGAATTACTTAAACATAAGTTTGAATTGCCAAATTATTGGCATATTGAAATAATTGAAAAATTAGGAGTAATTGGAGTATCTTTTTTCTTTGTTTTAAGTGGGTTCTTAATCACCTATCTAATGATGGAGGAGCAGGAAAACACAAGTCTTTTTTCTATAAAAAACTTTTATATTAGAAGAGTTTTAAGAATATGGCCACTTTATTTTTTAATTTTATTTTTTGGCTTTTTCATTTTACCAAATTTTACTTATTTACAATATTTTTCAGATAATTTTAAACTTTATTTTACCGAAAATTTAATTTGTTATTTGCTTATAGTTCCAAATGTTTCTTCTTCATTTTTTTCTACAGTTCCTCTTATTGGACAATTATGGTCTATAGGAATTGAGGAACAATTTTATTTATTTTGGCCTTTGTTTTTCAAATTTTTTAAAAAATTTAGTTTTAAAATTTTATTATACTTATTAGGAGCTATTGTATTAGTTAAACTTATAGTTTTAGTTTTATCTGACTTTTATTTATTAAATAATCTAAAAAACTTTTTTTCAATGATGAAATTTGAAAATATGATTGTTGGTGCTTTAGGAGCTCTTATTTTAAAAAATAATATTTCTAAATCGCTTAATTTAATTTATAATCCTTTTGTTTTTTTTAGTTCAATTATTGGTATTTTTCTATCTATTTATATAACTCCTAATTTACTAAAGGATGGTCTTCATTTAATTCACTCTATTTTTTTTATAATTATAATTTTAAATATTTCCACTAATAAAAAATATTTTTCAGTTCTAGAAAATAAGTACTTAAATCTTTTAGGAACAATTTCTTATGGGATTTATATGTATCATATGATTGTTATTTATTTTGTAATTAAATTTATTACAGATTATGATTTTCTTGATATTAATTCTTTTTATGGATTTTTATCTTTATATGGTTCAACTATTTCAATTACTATTTTAATATCTTATTTTTCATATTATTACTTTGAAATAAATTTTTTGAATTTAAAAAGCAGTTTAATTAACCAATTAAAGCCTTGAATAATTTAGATTATAGTTTTCGTGCTAATATTAGTTTAGTTTTAATTTTGTTTATAGCTCTCTTTTCAAGTTCTTATATTTTCTTTAGATATCCATTTGAGTTTTATTTTCATTATTTATTAATCGTTCCAATTTCCCTAATTCTTTTATTTAAAAATGGAATTCCAAAATTTTTGTTTATTCTTTTTTCTTATTTAGCAATTATTGGGCTAATTAATGTTTTATTGGTAAATAATTCACTCTTTAATTTTGTAAAAGTTTTTGGTGGTTTATTAGTAATCTCTTATTTTTTTTATTTTTTATTGTTTCATTACGATTTTAAAATAAGTTTATTTTTTTACTGGTATTGTAAACTTTGTCTAATACTATGTTTTATTGGTTTATTTCAATTTTTTTCTTTCATTTTTAATTTCAAGTTTGGATATGATTTTTCCTTTTTACTAAATAAGTGGAGAGTAATTGAAGGAGGCTTAATTGGTATAAGAGTTAATTCTATTTTAGCCGAACCTTCACAACTAGGTATTGTTTTATCACCTGCAGTCTATGTTTCTGTTAGTAATTTAGTTTCAAAGGAAAATTATATTTTAAATAAATTTCAATCTTTAATTGTAATATTTATTGTTATTCTAACTGCCTCCACAATAGCCTATGCAGGCCTACTATTTTCAATTTTATTATCCACTAAAACATTTAGGATAAGGTATTTACTTATTGGCATATTATTGTCTTTTGGCTTGTTCTTTATCTCTTATAAATATGTTAATGAATTTAAATTAAGAGTAGATGCTGCAAAAGCACTTTGGATAGATAATAACTTTGAAATTAAGTATACTAATAATTCTAGTTTTGTTTTGTATAATAATTTAAATGTTGCAATCAAAAACTTATCTAAATATCCTCTTTTTGGTACTGGGCTTGGTTCTCATGAATATGCATTTAAAAAGTATACCCTCACAAAATCATTGTTAAATTATAATTTTGAATTTAATGTTAAAGACGGTAATTCATTATTTATTAGACTTTGTACCGAAACTGGTTTATTTGGTTTGTTTTTTATATTCTATATAATATACTATGGATTTATTTATCAAAGAAATAACATTGATGATTCAGACTATAGATTTGAAATCATTAGTCATTCACTATTAATAATAATATTATTATCTCTTTTAAGACAAGGGAATTATATGCTTAACGGCTTACCCTTAATTTTCTTACTTTATTATTACAATGGAAGAACCTACAAAACTTTAAATGAGTAAAAATATTTTTTTTTTATACAGCGAACTTTCAGAATATACAGTTGAATGCTTAAATTTCATAGTTAAAAACAATAGGTTTAAAATTTATGTTTTCAGTTGGCCAGTAAATGATGAAGCCCCTTTTAAATTCAATATCTCAAAAGAAATTATCATAGGTGATCCCGATTTTCTTTATGAAAAATCATTGGAGATTAAACCTGAAATTATTTTTTGTTCAGGATGGTTAGACAAAACCTACATAAAACTCATAAAATCTATAGATTATAAATGTACCAAAGTTTTAATGGTAGATAATTATTGGAAAGATTCTATTAAGCAAATTTTAGGGCGAAATGTACTTAAAAGTGTAACAAAAAACTTTGATTTATCTTGGGTTCCTAGTAATTTTCATGTTTCTTATTCTCAAAAAATAGGATTTAAAAATAAAAATATAATTCTAGGTTTATATGCTAGAGATTTAAGTTTATTTAACGAAGCCTTTCACAATAATAAAATTAAGAAATCTAAAAATCCACCTAAAAAGTTTATATATGTTGGCAGATATTTGAAATTAAAAGGCATTTTAGACTTATGGAATGCCTTTAAAATATTTAGTAAAACTAATAGTGAATGGGAGTTGCATTGTGTGGGGACTGGATATTTAAGTGATAAAAAGATGATTCATCCTAAAATTTTTCATCACGGTTTTTTATCAAGGGATCAAATATTAGAACTATCCAGTAATACTGGTATATTTGTTATGCCATCTCATTCAGATCATTGGGGAATGGCAGTTCAAGAGTTCGCATGTTTGGGTTTTCCTCTAATATGTTCAAACAAAGTTGGTTCTTCTTATTCTTTTTTAGAAGAGGGCAAAAATGGTTTTCATTTTGAGTCAAAAAACATAAATGATTTGGTTCGCGTAATGAATAAGTTTTCAGTAATGAATAATAAAGAATTATATAAATTTGCTCAAAGAAGTAATGAGTTATCTTTTCTTTATAATTTAGAGACTTGGAATAATACTATACTTAATATTGCAAAATTTTATGATTAAAATACTTATTACCGGAGGAGCAGGAAATGTTGGTGGGGCACTGGCAAGAAAACTAGTGAAAAACCCAAATTATTTTGTTGTTATTGTAGATGATCTATCTACTGGTTCTACTACCAAATTACCTTCTAAAGAACTTTCCAATTGGAGCTTTGTTAACTGCGATGTTAATAATTATACAAGTATTTCAGAAATAATGTTAACCAATCATTTTGATTATGTTTTTCACTTTGCAGCTGTAGTTGGAGTTAAACGCACTCAAGAAAATCCAATTATGGTTTTAAACGACATTGAAGGAATTAAAAATGTTCTACAGCTATCTAAAAACAGTTCCGTAAAAAGAGTATTTTTCTCTTCTTCATCTGAAGTGTATGGAGAACCTGTTGAATTGCCTCAAAATGAGGAAACAACTCCGTTAAATTCTAGAGTTCCCTATGCTATAGTTAAAAATGTTGGTGAATCATTTTTCAGGTCTTATTTTAAATCCTATGGATTGCCATATACTATATTTAGATTCTTTAATACTTATGGGCCTAATCAGAGTGAAGATTTTGTTATTGCTAAATTTTTAAAATCTGCATTAAAAAATGAAGATATTACGATTTATGGAGATGGGTCTCAGACTAGAACATTTTGCTATGTAGATGATAATATAAATACTTGCATTAAAATATTTGAAGACAATTTAATGATGAATGATGTAATCAATATTGGTGGAGCTAAGGAATACAAGATCTTAGACGTTGCAAAATTAATAATTGAAAAGTTAAATTCTAAATCTAAAATTATTCATTTGCCTGCTTTAAAAGAAGGGGATATGACTCGTAGAATGCCTGATAACTCTAAAATGTTAAATATTATTCAAAATGATTTAATTTCTTTAGATCAAGGATTGGATTTAATGCTTGAACATCCTGATTATAGATCCTAATGTGCGGTATAAATGGTGTTTATAATCATCAATCTTTAACTGATGTAGAAAATAAAGTCAAACAAATGAATAGTTTGACCAAGCACAGAGGACCAGACTTTTCCGATATTTATTTAGATTCAACAGTCTGTTTAGGCCACAATAGACTTGCTATTATTGATTTAGACAGTAAATCCAATCAACCTTTCAT
>JADHLZ010000044.1 GCA_016780345.1 Flavobacteriaceae bacterium
AATTCAATTTTTGATGAAAATTTTGTTAAGTTGAAATTTCGATTTACTATTTTTTTTGAGTTATTCGAAATTTCTTTTAATAAATCAGGTCTGGCAAGTAGTATATCTATTGCCTCTCTCCATAAATCAATATTATTTTCATCTAAAAAAATAATATCCTTCTGATGTTCAAATTTTTCATAATCCCAAAAACCATCAGTTTTAGTAATGAGTACTGGTGTTCCCATTGACATTGATTGCAATGCAACACTTTGCCCGGAAGGTTGAAGTGAGTTTTTTAATGGCAATATAGTTACAATTGCATTTGAATAAAGATTTTTAATTTCAATATCAGAAACTTTGTTGTTCCACCACATGCCACTTATTAACTTTACATTTTCTCTAGAAACTTGATTTTTATTTATTCTAGAAGTTAAAAAAATAAACTCTTTGTCATGTAATTTATCAGCTAAATCAAGAACAAAATCATAGTCTCTTCTAAGATCGTTTCCAATAAACAATATATATTTTCTTTCACTTAAATTGTAAGAATTTGAATTTTTCCAAAAGTGAGTATCAATTCCAAATGGTACATATTCAAATTTAGAGACTTTAGTTGGATAATTTTTTACTGCATACTCATACTCCTGTTTACCTAAAAATAAAAATTTGTCTATTACATTTAGGCAGAACTTGCTTATAAAAAAATCTTGTAAATATTTTTTATATTTGTTATTTGAGAAATTTGAAAAGAGCCCCATTGTGAATAGTGCAGTTCTTAAGTTTTTATTTTTTTTCTTTAATAAATACAGGTTGGGAAGAGCAAAGAACATTACTGATTCGTTAACAAGAATGATTATGTCTGAGTTTTTTATTTGATTAGTAAAGGGAGTATTAAATATGCTTGATAGTGAGATAGGATAACTTAACAATTTTTTTATTAATTTATCTAAATAGTTTAAAATAATGATTTTTTTGTGCTCTATATCGACTATTTGTTTATTTACATTTACTTTATTTAATTCAAAATATCCATAGAAAAAATCCTTGGCATAAATTTCATCTAAATCTATCCTGCTTTTTCTACCTCCTGAAAAAATATAAGTTAAATTGATTTTCGATTTCATTTATGAATTTTTAAATTTTTAAATAGTCCAACTTGCCTGTGTTTGCTTGATGAAATTAAATCAAAATTGTTATTATTCAAAATTTTAATAACTTCACTAATTGTTGTTTTTTGCTGAATTCCTTTTTCAGGACCATAATCAACAACAACATATTCAGTGTTTTTTAGAGTATTTATTGAGCCTTTTAATACTTCTTCTTCATGACCTTCAGCTTCAACCTTCAACAATTTTATATTTTTAAAGTCCATTGAATCAAGCGTTATGACAGCAACTTCTTCTTTGGTGTCTGACCCAAAAAAATCTAATGACGAATTAGCTCCAAGAGAATCAATATAAAATGAAGAAAATCCATTTGTATTTGATAATGCTGAATTGTAAACTTTGCCATTTTGGAATTGCTGAATATTTTTGTTCAAACAATCGAATGTTTTAGGATCAGGCTCAAAACCAATGTATTGTGGATTTATTTGTTTTTGACTGAATGAGTACATCAGTTCGCCTACATTAGCACCACAATCTATAACAATATCTTCATTTGATAAATTAATTTCATCAAGACAATATGTTTCATACATAAAATTAAAATGAAAATTATCATTGTTTACTACCCTCACGATTCTTTTATTTGGATAGAAAATATTTTTGCTGTTTAAAACTTTCTTAACATAAACATCATTAGTATATTTTATTTTCAACCTTGATGGGAATAAAAGATTAATTAAATTACAAAACAATTCACCATTGAATCTTTTGTATATAAAACCCACAAAAATTCCCTTAGTAAAGAGATACAATTTTTTGGTTTTGCTTAGCTCTGAGATATTAATGTCGTTAAACATGAAATCAGGTGAATCAAAAACAGCTACCATAAACCTCATTCTTAAAAACTATCATTTTTAATCTATCTTAATAACTTAGAAAGTTAAAAAACTAATAATTTAGCTAAGATGAAAAATATGACCATATTATATATTTTCACATTTGGATATTCTTTAAAAACATGGCAACTTTCTGGCACTTTAGAAAAAGAGCTAGAAATATTTAAAAAAATTAATGAAAAATATAATACTAAATTTATTTTTTTAACCTATGGAAATAATGATGACCTATCCTTAGAAATTTCAAACAAAAATATAAAAATTATTCCTCTATTTGGAAACAAATCAATTCCAAAAAATAAATTCTTATTATTTTGCTTGTCTATATATTTCGTTTTGAAAAACAAGAATCTTTTTAAAGAGGTTGAGATAATACAGCAAAATCAACTCAACGGATCATGGTTGGCATTACTTGCCAAATTTCTATACAAGAAGCCCTACTTTTTAAGAACTGGATATGATACTTACAGATTTTCAATTTACGAAAAAAAATCTATTTTTAAAAGATTTGGCTTTCTATTTTTAACAAATTTAAATTTTGCATTTTCTGACTTAATAACTGTTACAAGTAAGTCGGATTATGTATTTTCAAAAAAATATTTTATAAAACCAAAATTAATAAAAGTTAGACCCAACTGGGTAGTTAAAAGGAAACTTCCAATACATTCTCTAAGGTCTTCTTATAAAATCTTAAGCGTCGGGAGGTTAGAAGATCAAAAAAATTATTCGAAAATAATAAATGAATTTTCGAATAGTAAATTCGAGATTGATATAGTTGGTGCCGGAAAAAATTTAAACAGTTTGCAAAAGTTAGCAAAAGAGGAAAATACAAAAATTAATTTTTTAGGGCATGTAAATAATACCGATTTACAGTCTTTGTACCCAAAATATACTTTTTATATTTCTACATCATTATTTGAAGGAAATCCAAAAACCGTATTGGAAGCAATGTCTCATGGATGTGTTGTTTTAATCTCAAATATTGATAATCATGAAGAGCTTGTTCATAACAGTAAAAATGGATTCTTGATAGATTTGAAAGATAATTTTTATAAAAAGTTAATCAATATTATTGATGATACTTCAGTAGATCTTGATGCACTAAGTAAAAACGCCTCAAATTTTGTTAATAAAAACAACAATATAGAAAAACTTATTGATAAAACTCAGGATGATTACATATTTTTATGCAAAAAGTAATCTTGCAAATATTTTTCTAATATGAATAATTTCCAAATTCTTAAAGCGTTTACTCTAGATTTCCTAAATAATAGTTTCTCAATCAATTTTTTATCAAAGACTTCAGATAAATACATATTACTATGGAAATAATCAGTAATGTCTTTTATATTTTGATATACCCAGTTTTCAAGATTGAAAACAAATCCCATTTTTTTTCGATTAATAAATGTTTCATCAAAGTCATTAAGTAAGTATTCTTTAAGTAATATTTTAGGATTTCCTTTTAAAAAATCTAAATCACACCCTAAGCAGTATTCAATTAATTTATGATCTACAAAAGGTGACCTTCCTTCAACGGAATTTGCCATAAACATTCTATCAACCTTAAGCATCATCATTTCCGATAAATATAATTTGAAATCTACAAGCATAAAATCTTTAATACCAGGGTTATTATTTTGAAAATTTAGTGAATCTAAACTTAAATTTCCATTTATTTTTAATTTACTTACAAGTTTTGAGTCTAAAAAATATGAAGAATAATTTAAGCTAATGTCATTAGAAAGTCTACTGATCCTGTTTCCCGTTCCAAGATACCAGGGATAAGCTTTTAAAAAAACATTAATAAGGTTCGGATTCAATTTTATATTGTTTAATATCTTCTGAGTCCTTACATATCCTGCCAGCAACTCATCTCCTCCATCACCTGTTATTGCAACTTTATAATATTCTGAAATTTTTCTACTTATTGCAAAAGATGGAACAGTAGATGGGTCTGAATAGGGTTCGTCCAGGAAATCAATTGAATTGAAGATATAATCTTCAATTTCACTATCAGTTATAGTTTCAGTTGTGTGATTAGTGGAGAATTTATTTACAACCTGGTCAAACCATTTCTGTTCATCATATTTTTTATCTTCGTAACCTATAGAAAAAGTATTTACCTTTTCAGATGATTCACTTAATGACTTTACAATACTGGTCGAATCAATTCCCCCGGATAAAAGTGCCGCTACATCTACATCTGCTTCTTTTCGTAAATTGATTGCATTATTAAATTTTTGAAAAAATACTTCTTTATCAAATTGGTTATTATCAACAAACTTACTAATTTCCCAATAAATTTCCGAAGAAATAATTTCAAAATTTCTATTTATATCAAATTCAACTATCTCTCCTGGCTTAACTTTATAAATGTTTTTAAATATTGTCATAGGGGATGTTACGACACCTATACTCAAATATTCTTCAACTGCATCAAAATTTACAGAAGTATCATCAATAATATTTGCTAGTGATTTCAAATTTGAACTAAAAAAAATTGATTTCTTATGAGAATGGTAATATAAAGGCTTTTGACCAATCCTATCTCTAATTAAAAATAACTTTCCACTATTAAAATCAAAAAACGTAATTGCAAATTGCCCTATTAATTCATTTATAAATTTAACTCCATACTTAGAAAGACCATTTAACAATACCTCTGTATCTGAATGATTAGATGAAAACTCTACGCCATCTAGTTCTAGCTTTTTTCTTAATTCACCATGATTGTAAATTTCACCATTAAATAGAATCATAGAATTAAACACTTTTGAATACATTGGTTGAGATGCGCTCGGTGAAAGGTCGACAATAGAAAGTCTGTTAAAAACGAAGGAGTACCCAATGTTCATTTGGTCATTAAATTCTGAAAAATTGCCTGATAATACCTTTTTTTCATCAGGCCCCCTACAAATAATTTTTTTGTTTTGTTGAATTATTTTTTCATGATTGATGTCATCATGAGATATTTTTCCAATAAATCCGCACACAATATTATTGTATTACATTTTATTTGTTAAAAACTATTTAATAAAAGTCTTAAACGATTCTTGTAAAAATCTTACTGGATATTTAAGTGAAAATATCTTTCCTGACAATACAATCTGAAAAATATACAATAGAGAACCTTTTTTCCAATTGTGAACAATGTGATATTTTTCGTATTGAAACTTTCTGAATTCTGATTGATAATATTCAGCTATACCGAAGCTTACGCCTTTAACCGACCATGGTTTTGATTTTCCATAATAATGGAGTAAAAATACATTCTGTTCAATTAACTCAACTTCTTTTTGTGAAAAATTTAACATGTTCATTCTGTAATTAAAATATGGATTTATATTTTCAAAATTACCATCAAAGATTACATTCAAAACATCCTGATCCCATAAAACTAAACTTTGGCTCTTGTTTTGAATAATCTTTACAGATTTGTTTAAGACGTTGGACTTTCTCCACAATTCATAATCAATTATCATTACTCCAGCATTAAAGTACTTGCCTTTAGTTATGCCCAAATCCAAAAGTCTTTTGTCTTTAACTGGAACCTCTTCATGATTCATTGCAGCTATTGGTAAGTTTTTACTTTTCATAGCTTTAATTGTTGATTTAAAGTAAGCTAATGGATTTTTAAGACAAATAACATCAGCATCTAAATAGATTAAGTAATCAACATCGTTTTCAATATAATTTTCAAGAAACAATCTAAAGTAAGTTGCTTCAGATACGTGTGAATTTTCGACATTAGGAAAGACGTTGTTTGGATTTGAAAATATTTTAATATTTATTTCCTCAAGGTTTCTATGATTGTTGATATATTCTGGTATCAAAAAATTTATTTCTTGAGAATTATGAATTATATAAATTTTTACTTTTTCATTGATACAATCTAAAACAGAAACAATTGAAGTGAAAGCCATTTTGTTATAATCAGAATCAAAACAATATAATAAATTTATCACTTGCTTATGGTAATAAGAAAAATTGAGTTATCATCAGGTAAGTAGTAAATTATTTTTGATATTTATATAGGTAAAAATGAAAAAAATCTTAGTTTTTGGTTCAAATGGTTTA
>JADHLZ010000045.1 GCA_016780345.1 Flavobacteriaceae bacterium
TTCTATCTCCATTTAGAGTTACAGAATTCAAACCAGGGCCTAATCCTCTCATCACAATATTTCTAGCCTCACCTTGATCTCCTTGCATACTAACACCAGATACTCTTTTTAAAACATCTCCAACATTATCATCTGGAAACTTTCCAATTTGATCGGCAGAAACTACATTAGTAATATTTAAATCTGATTTCTGTTTATTAAGACCTTTAATAATACCGCTTTGGTAAACTGAAACAACTACTTCAGAAAGTTCACTAACAGCAGTATTTAATGTAAAATCTAAAATTTGTGTTTCTCCTGTAGAAATATTAACTGATTTTTCAACAGTTTCAAAGCCTATATAAGAGACTTTAATAGTTTGCTCTCCTTCAATATTTAATATTGTAAAAAAGCCATTAAAATCTGAAACAACTGCTTTTGCAGATGGTGTAGCTTGAATAGTGGCTCCAGGCAATGCAAATCCATCACTATCAAGAACTCTTCCTTTTAAAGTTGAGATCTGTGAGAATGAAAACATTACTGAAAGTAATGCTAAAAAAGATAAAATGTTTTTTTTCATAATTATATTTTAATATGACAAAACTATTTTAATGCAATTTTTCATTTGTTAAGTTAACGTTAAATTAAAATGTAATAATCATGAAGCTATAAGCTATTTAGAAGCAATAATTTCAGATTAATTGTTCCATTAATTATGACCTAGTTCATATTTTTTTTAAAATATGAATAGAATTTATTGTTTAATTTCGTGATCAAATAATGTATATGGGAATTGACAAGTTTGAAAGATTAAATAAAATAAATGGTTTTGTTATTTTTTTAATTGCATTAACTACTTATTATCTTACTGTTGAGCCTACCGCAAGTTATTGGGACTGCGCAGAATACATTTCAACCTCTGCAAAATTACAGGTTGGACACCCACCAGGCGCTCCTTTTTTTCAAATGATGGGAGCTTTTTTTGCCTCATTCGCATCAGACATTGAAGAAATAGCTTTCATGGTAAATATGATGTCTGTTTTTGCAAGTGCAATAACCATTTTTCTTCTTTTTCTAACCACATCAATTATTGGGAAAAAAGTTTTAAAGATTTCAGAAAAAGTTTCTAAAACAGAAGCAATTAAAATTTTAGGAGCATCTAGTTTAGCGTCTTTAACTTTCACATTTTCAGATAGTTTTTGGTTTAACGCAGTTGAAGCAGAAGTTTACGCTATGGCAACATGTATAATGGCTTTATTGTTTTGGCTCGGATTTAAATGGGAACAAGATATGGATAATGAAAGAGGAGATAAGTGGTTGATTCTTATATCTCTTGTTATTGGTCTTTCATTTGGAGTTCATTTTATGGGACTACTAGTAATACCAGCAATTGGAATGATTTATTTTTTTAAAAAATATCCCAAACCCAACTTAAAGAATTTCATTTTAGCCAATATTTTTTCAGTTGCTATTCTTCTTTTTATATTTAAATTACTTTTACCATCAACCTTAGGACTTTTTGGATATCTTGAAGTTTTCTTTGTAAATACAATAGGACTTCCTTTTAATTCAGGAACTATTATAACAGCTGTTTTATTAATTGTATTTTTTGTCTTTTCAATTAAATACACTAGAAAAAATAATTTATATAACATTAATACCTTCTTATTATGTGTTATGTTCATTTTAATAGGGTTTTCATCTTGGCTAATGATTCCAATAAGATCTAATGCTAACACTGTCATTAATGAAAATTCACCATCAGATGCAAGAGCTCTTTTAGCATACTATAATCTTGAACAGTACCCCGAAACTCATCTATTTTATGGCCCTTTGTTTTCTGATGCTTATGCAGGTCAAGACTCTGAAAATCCTTACAAAGACGATAAACCCAAATATGAAAGAGATGAAAAAACAAAGAAATATTTTATAGTAAACGATTGGGAATCTGGAAAAATTAACTCCAATAGTGATCATGTTGGTTTTCTGCCAAGAATGTGGAGCTCAGAACATGCTGTAAATTACATGAAATATTTTGGCTTATTGGAATTTACTATTAAACCAGAGTATTTAAGTGAATCTAATTTTAAAAAGCTTGTAAATGATTTTAAACAAAGTGTTAATGAAGGAGAGATAGATGCAGAAGGCTATCACAAATTTTTAACTCAATACGGAGGTTATTTAGATATTAATAAACCAAGCCTTTTTACTAATCTAGAATACCTGTTTAATTATCAGATAGGCTCAATGTATTTTAGATATTTAATGTGGAATTTTAGTGGAAGACAAAATGATGTAAAGTGGGAAAACGATCTGTTGAACGGAAATTGGATTTCTGGAATAAAATTTATTGATGAGTTTAGGCTAGGGCCTCAATCTAACTTGCCCGATGATGCTGAAAATAATAAAGCTAGAAACACTTATTACATGCTACCATTTATACTAGGTTTAATTGGATTTTTGTTCCTGTTTCGTGAAGACAAAAACCTTTTTTGGATTGTAACATTATTGTTTTTATTTACAGGTTTGGCATTAAAGATATATTTAAACGAAAGAATATTTGAACCAAGAGAAAGAGATTATGCTCTTGTTGGTTCATTCTACATTTTTGCCATATATATTGGATTGAGTCTTTTTTCAATTTTGAATTTTCTGAAAAGAATTATTTCAGAAAAAAAATCAGTTCCAATTATTTCTGTTTTACTTCTATCGGTTCCAATTTTAATGGCTTTTGAAAATTGGGACGATCACGACAGATCTGATAGATACACTGCTCAATCACTTGCAAAAGCATACTTAAATTCAATTGATGAAGATAAAGATGCTATGATTTTCACCATAGGGGATAATGACACTTTTGCATTGTGGTATGCCCAAGAAATTGAAAATTATAGAACTGATGTTAGGACTATAAATACTTCACTAATCGCTACTGACTGGTACATTGACCAAATGAAAAAAAGAACTTACAATAGTAGCCCAATTCCATCTCAACTTAAACATAATCAATACGCTTATGGAATAAGAGATTATGTTAAGTATGAAGCTCTTATAGATTCAGTGAGATGGGACATTAAAGATTTTATGAACTGGATATCGAGTGACCACCCCAGAACTAAATATAAAAATTTACTAGTTCAATACGGCGCAGATCTTACTAATATTCCAATGTTTACACAAAACATGGTCTTTTATCCTACAAACAAAATTAGAGTACAAGTCAATAAAGACAATGTATTAAATAGCGGCTTGGTAAAAAATGAGGATAAAGATCTAATTCTTGATTATATAGATATTGATTTACCTGAAAGTGGATTATACAAAAATCAACTTTTGATGCTTGACATTCTAGCAAATAATGAATGGAAGAGACCAATTTATTTTACTGGGGGAAGCTATAATGATGCTGAATATCTATGGATGAAGGATTACCTTCAATTAGACGGTTTAGTTTATAAGTTAGTCCCAATAAAAACTCCAATTAATAAAAATAATCCATATGAAATGGGAAGAATTGATTCCAATTCTATGTACGAAATAGTGAAAAGTTGGGAATGGGGGAACTCTGAAAGTGAAAACATTTATCACGATCCAGAAACTAGAAAAAACAGTATTTCATTTAGAGGAAATTTACATAGATTATCTAAACAGCTAATAGTTGATAATCAAGAAGAAAAAGCCGAAGAAATTTTAGATTTATCAATCGAAAAAATGCCAATAAACTATTTTGGATATTATAGTTTGCTGGAACCTTACATTTCAACATATTACAGTTTAAATAAATACGATAAAGGAGACAATCTTTACTCAACACTCTCAGAAAAATATATCCAAAGCTTAAAATACTACTCTCAACTTTCCACATCAAAAAGTTCGAGATTCTCAATTTATACTTATGCGGAAAATATAATTACTGACACAGAAAGATATAGATCTCTGGTTGAAACTGTTTTAAAATCAAATAATAATGAGTTAAAATCAGAATCGATACAACAGTTCTTAAGTTCAACAGAATTCGTAAAAGAACTTTATGGTGAATATGATTATTATTCTCTGTTAACTCAATTTGTTGAAGAATTGTTTGATTTAGAAAACAAAGAACTAGCAAGAGAGCTATTCATTAAGATTTCTAGTCAATTAAAAGATAGAATTAACATTTATCTCTCATTAGAAAATAAGAATAATTATACTGAACTAATTTTAAATGACTTTATTCAATTAAGAGATTTGGTTAAGACTATAAATATTTACGATTCTAAAGAAGAATATGTATTAGGAGAAACAAAAAATATTGAAGAATTAAGTATCCAGTTAGATAAAATCATTAATTAAATTGATCAAAGTATTAGCATCTTGCTCTCCACTTTGCCTCCAAACCATTTCTCCATTTTTGTAAATCATCAAGGTAGGTAAACCTTTAACCCTGAGAGCTTCTGAAAGCTCATTATTTAAATCAACATTGATTTTTATTACTTTACCCTTGTCACCAATGGCCGCCGCTACATCTCTTAAAACAGGATGCATAGCTTTAGAAGATTCGTCCCAATCACCATAAAAATCTAAAAGAATTGGAACTTCAAGGTTTATAAGTTCTCCAAATTTTGACATTTGCCAAATTTTAATTTATAACAAAAATAACATTTTTTAAAAAACTAAGTTTTTTTTAATGTTATTACAGAAATTTCAGGTGGCATTCCCACTCTTCCTGGAAAACCGAGAACACCAAATCCACGGTTTACATTTAGATATTGATTTTTTTCATGATAGAGACCTGCCCAATGTCTATATGCCCATTTAGCTGGACTCCACTTTATCCATCCTGGAATTTCAATTCCAAATTGCATTCCATGTGTATGACCACTTAAAGTTAAGTGAAAATGCGTTTTATGATCTATTAATACTTTATCCCAGTGAGATGGATCATGACTTAAAACTATTTTAAAGTCTTTACTATTTAACCCTATACATGCTTTATCTATATCTCCTTTTTTCTTAAAACGTCCTTTTCCCCAATTTTCAACTCCAATCAAATAAATATTAGATTCCCCTTTTTTTATTTTAACATTTTCGTTTAATAATAATTTAAATCCCATTTGTTTTTGAAAGTCTATTAAATCACTAAAATTATCTTCTTTTTCCTTGTTATTATTCCAATTAATATAATCCCCATAATCGTGATTTCCTAAAACAGAAAATTTACCATCAAAAGCTATCATCTTGGAAAAGATATCTTTCCATTTTGTTAGTTCATTAGATTTATTATTAATAAGATCTCCAGTAAATAAAATTAAATTTGAATTTTGTTGATTAATCAATCTAACAGCGTATTCTACATTATTTTTATTCTTTAAACTGCCAGCGTGAATGTCCGAAATATGAGTTATTTGATAACCATCAAAATCTTTGGGCAAATCATCAAAACTTAACTCATATTTATATACTTTATAATTATATCTTCCCTTATATATTCCATAAAGAATAAATGGTAATGGAATAGAAGCTAACAATAAGGCTATTTTGCTTAAGAAAGATCTTCTTTCTAAAATTTTTGTTTCTGAGAAATTGAAAAAAAAATTAATTATTGAAAAAACTGCTCTTGAAATATCTTCAAAAAATAAGAATAAAATTATACTCAATTTAAAACAAATAAGAGTAAAAAATAAAGCAAATGGAACTGATAAGTAATCATAAAATTGATCAGAATAACTTAATTCGTTTTGGTATAGATAAAGAACTCTTAAGAAAAAATTTAAAAAGATTATAGCGTTAATTAATAAATATATTTTTGAAAACAAACCGTTTTTTGATACTGTTTTAAAAGCCTGAAATGCGTATATTTCAATTACCAAAAGAACGACAAGAAGAAATAACCATCTCATTACTATATTTTTTAGATATTAGATCTCAAAAATATGTAATTATGACATATGGACAATAGAAAGAAGCTATACTTGATAGATGCTTATGCTTTAATTTTTAGAGGATACTATGCATTTATTAAAAATCCTAGAATAAATTCAAAAGGAATTGA
>JADHLZ010000002.1 GCA_016780345.1 Flavobacteriaceae bacterium
GAACATGATTACAAAGAATGAAATCAAATGAATTTTCTTCAAAAGGCATATTACAAATGTCTCCTTTAACCATAGCTAATGGAGAGTTTAAATCGAAAGTTGTATATGTAATATTGTCTAAAGATTTAAATATTTCATAAAAACATTGTTCTGGTGCGATATGTAAAACTTTAATTTTTTTTTTAAAAAAGTCAGTTTCTTTCTTTAAATATAACCACAGAAGACGATGTCTTTCAAGAGATAATGTACCAGGGCTTAGAGCATTTTCTCTTTGATTTACGTAACCATAAGGCAGAAACTTTCTGTAAGACTTATTATTTATTGGATCCTTAAATTTATTTCCTCTGTAAAAAATATCAATCAATGGTTTGAGTATGTTACTCCACCATATCAAAAAAGGCCTTGGTATAGTATTTATTAAAAATTTTATTAATCTTTTCAATACTTTTTATTTAAAGGGATCTTCTTCATCACTCTCTATACCTAACGATTCATAGATATAGTCAAATGTTGAGAGAAGTTTTGGTTTACCGTTAACAATCGCAATGTTGTGTTCAAAATGAGCGCTTGGTTTATTGTCATTTGTTAAAATAGTCCAACCATCATTCAATTGGTTTATTTTATGAGTTCCCATATTTATCATTGGCTCTATAGCAACAACCATTCCTTCAATAAATTTTTTTCCAGACCCTCTTTTTCCGTAATTAGGCATTTCTGGTTTTTCATGCATTTCTTTACCTAAGCCATGACCAACTAATTCGCGCACTACTCCATATCCTCTTGATTCATTGTAATTTTGAATTGCATAACCAACATCACCAACTCTGTTACCGACTTTAAATTGTTCAATACCAATATACAGTGATTCTTTAGTTGTTTTTAAAAGTTTAGCAGTGTTTACATCAATTTCACCTACTGAAAAAGTATAGGCATGATCACCATAAAAACCATTTTTTAAAACTCCACAATCTATTGATAGAATATCACCCTCGTTAATTATATTCTTATTAGGAATTCCATGAACAACCTGATGGTTTGGGCTAATACAAAGTGTATTGGGAAAGTCATACAATCCAAGAAAACCAGGTTTAGCATTGTGATCTCTAATGAAAGTTTCAGCTAGTTGATCAAGATAAAGAGTGTTTATTCCTGGCTTGATCTCTTTTGCCAGCATTCCTAGTGTTTTTGATACTAACTGAGCACTTTCTCTTATCAATTGTATTTCCTCTGTAGATTTAATCAAACTCATACTAAAAATCGTAGGGATTTTGATAGTTATTAGTAGTTAGAATTTCTAAAATATCTTTTTCAATTGTTTCTATTGGAAACTCAACAATTCTATTTATTTCTTTACCATCTCTTTTGAAAATAAAAGTAGGGACATTGATTATATTCTGATTTAGTTCAAGACTATCAGGTGTTGTTTTTTCCAATGTCATACCAATCATTTCAATTTTATCATTTCCAATATTTAACTTATCCATAATTTTAAAAAAAACAGGAATTTCTTTTCTACTGTCGCTGCACCAAGTTCCCATGAAAATCTTGATATCAATTTCTTTGAGTAAAGGTTCTAATTTATTAATAGTTGTAATGTCTAGATCGTAGTCAGAATAGTTTTTCTTAAACCATTCAGAGTGAGGCTCAAAATCAAGCTCCTCTCTTTCAAAAAATCCAATAATATCTTCGTAGTCTTCAGAACTTGAACTCTTTTTTTTTGATGAAGTATTACATCCAATGAAAAAAGACAAACATAAAAAAATCAATATTTTTTTCATTTTAACAAAGATTTACAAGTCATTTTTTCAGGTTTGACAATATTCATAATTTCTAAAATTGTTGGAGCAATATCACCCAAAATTCCATTATCAATATTCTTAATTTCATTATCAACTACAATTAATGGTACTAAATTAGTTGTATGAGCCGTGTTTGGAGACCCATCTTCATTGATCATCGTATCTGAATTTCCATGGTCGGCAATAACAAGAGTGGTATAATCGTGTTTAATTGCTTTTTTAATAATTTTTTCACAACAATCATCTACAGTTTCACATGCTTTAATTGCTGCGAACATATCTCCTGTGTGACCAACCATGTCAGGATTGGCAAAATTTAAACATATAAAATCAGTATTTCCATTTTCAATTTCTGGAAGTATCGATTCAGTTATTTCATAAGCACTCATTTCTGGTTTCAAATCGTATGTAGCAACCTTGGGTGATGGGCAAAGAATTCTTTTTTCATTTTTAAAAGGTTCTTCACGGCCACCATTAAAGAAAAAAGTAACATGTGGATACTTTTCAGTTTCAGCAATTCTTATTTGACTGCGTCCGTTTATTGACAATACTTCTCCAATAGTGTCAGATAAGTTCTCTTTTTTGTAAATATTTTTGATTCCTATAAAAGACTCGTCATAGTTAGTCATGGTGATGAAATTTAATTCAAGCTTTTTCATGCCACCAATATCATTTTGAGTTAATGCTTCAGTCAATTGTCTTCCACGGTCTGTTCTAAAATTGAAGAAAATAACATAATCTCCATTTTCTATTAAACCGTTTGGTTTATCATTACTATCAACAATTATAGTTGGTTCAATAAATTCATCGGTAATGTTTTTATTGTATGAATCTCTTATAGATTTATTAATATTAGAACTTTTTTTACCAATTCCATTAACTAGAAGGTCATAACATTTTTTAGTTCTTTCCCATCTTTTGTCTCTATCCATCGCATAATATCTTCCAATTACAGATGCTAATTTACCATTTGTTGATTTTAATTTGGTTTCTAATCTTTTAATGTGATTAATTCCAGATTTAGGATCCACATCTCTACCGTCAGTGAAAGCGTGAACTAAAACATTGCTTATATTGAATTCATAGGCTAAATCTAAAATCGCTTCTAAATGATTAATATGAGAATGTACACCCCCATCTGAAACTAATCCTATAACGTGAAGTTTTTTATTATTTTTTTTTACCTGAGTTAAGGATTTAACTAAGTTTTTTAAACTTTTAAAAGAATCATCAGAAATATCTTTATTTATTTTTGCAAAGTCTTGATACACTATTCTTCCTGCTCCAATATTCATATGTCCAACCTCACTATTTCCCATTTGTCCTTCTGGAAGTCCTACACTAGCCCCATAAGTAACAAGTTTAGAATTTGGGTATTGTTTGTATAATGAATCAATAAAAGGTGTTTTAGCACAGTCAATTGCTGAAACTTTAGGGTCGATCGAAATACCCCATCCATCAAGGATCATTAATAAAACTTTTTTGTTTTTGTTCAATTTTAAAAAGTTAAATAATTTGAAAACAAATATAAATATAATATGAGGAACACTTATTTTAAATCAGGATTAATATCCATAATATTTTCAACTATATAGGCTTCAATAAATGACTGATCAAAATACTCTGATCCATTAATGTTTAAACTTTTTATTATTTTTTTTAAGTCAGTTTTAATTAAAGCTCTATAGTATTTTGCCGAAACGGGTTTATAACTATAATGCCAAGGTTCAAATTCAAAGCCTTTTCTTTTTTTATCATTAGTGTAGGCTAAGTAAAAACCAAAATATTCAGAATTTTTATCTAACCAGCTTTTTACTTTAAAAAAAAGACCGTTTTTTTCAAACTTTTCTGAAACTAAAACATTTTCTTCATTAGGAAAATTAGCGTCAATTATATCTATATCTGTACCCCAATGATGTCTAGAAGTTCCGGGAATTGTAGAAAAACGAATAATTTCCGAAATAGCTTTTTTTGGTTCTAAAGAAAACTCATTTGTAAATTTTTCATATTTTTTGTTCCAGATTAATTTTTGTCTTTCATAATCTCTGTGGGCTGAAACTATTTTTAAAAATACTCCATCCCTTTTAGCTGCAGCTTCCATTTTTTTATATGCTTTGTGAGTACTGGTTTCAAGCTTAATCGAGTCCCCTACTAAATTATTTTGAGATTTTCCAATTAAAATATCTAAATCCACAGTTGTTTGAGAGTAAAATTCACTACAAATTAAAAAAAATAGGAATACAACTAATGTTCTCATCATTTATTTAAGTTTTTTGTACAAAAAAAAATGTTCACCAATTCCTTCAATAATAAAACTCTTTAGTTTGTTTTTATATCCATTTTTTAAATAAAAATTAAGAGCAGGTTTTCTTGCATTCATCCATAAGTAGGTGTATTTATTTTCTTTGGACATCAATTCTGCATTTTCTAATAGTGTTTGTCCAATATTATTATTTTGAAATTTTTTATATACACACATTCCCCTTAGCTGAATTACTTTTGATAACTCTAAATTTTTGTTGGAATTTTCAATTAAAGAAACCCCTCCTACAATATTTTTTTTATTATAAGCAGCCAAGTGTATAGAACTTTTTAAGTCATCTCCCTCAAATTTACAATAAGCATATCCTTTGTTATTTCTTAATATTTTATTTCTAACTGGATATAGATCTTGGGAATTAACTTTTTTTATTATCCAATTCATATTAACTAAAATTAGTAATATATTTAATTGATTTTATAATAAATTAAAATAATAAGCGGGAGTAGCTCAGTTGGTAGAGCGTCAGCCTTCCAAGCTGAATGTCGCCGGTTCGAACCCGGTCTCCCGCTCTAAAATTTAGTTATGAGATTTTTTATATTCTTATTTTTTATATCAAACTTTATCTTTTCTCAAAATGAAGATAGAACTTGGATAAGAGGAAAAGTATTATATAAAAATAATAATGTAATTTCTGCTAATGTGGTTAATAATACATCTGGTGATGCTACAATAACTGACGAGGAAGGTGAGTTTGAAATGAAAGTAAAACTTAATGATCGAATTGTTTTTTCATCCGTTCAATATCAAATAAGATCTGTAGTTATTAATAAAGATATATTACAAAAAAGTAGATTGGTTATTGATGTAAATGAAAAAATAACTGTGTTGGATGAAGTTGTAGTTGGTCCTGAAAATACAGAAAAGTTTTTGGACTTAAAGGAGGAAGAGTTCAAAAGATTTGATTATGTTTCTGATAAGTCAACAAGATTAAAAGACGAAATTCTTAAAGCTGGAACTTTCAATAATGGATTGAATTTTATTAATTTATATAAAGCCATAGCTAAAAATTCTAATAAAAATGATGTTGAAAGCAAAAACATGTCAAATTTAAATTATAAACCAAGTGATTTAATTAGAGAAGTATATGATGATGGGTTTTTTATAAATTCTCTTGGCATAAAAAAGGAAAATGTTGCAGAATTTCTCTTATACTGTGATGATAAATTTCCAAATAAGGTTTTATTTAAAAAAAGCAATGAATTTCAGTTATTAGATTTTTTAATTAAACAGAGTGATAAATTTAAAAAGTTACTTAAGAGAAGTTAATTTTATTATTTGTTTTTTTGTTGGATTAACAATTATTAACTCTCAGACTAATCAAAATTTTAAAATCCTAAAGGGTGAGGTTGTTAATGATTCCATTGATTTAAGTGGAATACACATAATTAACAAAACGAGTGGATCAAAAACTATTACAAATACAAAGGGTAAATTTGAAATAGGAATACAAATAAAAGATACAATTATTATTTCTTCTATTCAAATCATCCCAAGAGTTTTAGTTATTGATGATAAATTACATAAACAAGAATTCTTCAAAGTTTATGTAGATCAATTTATTAATGAATTGGATAATGTGGTGGTAAAACCCCATAATTTATCTGGAAATATTTTGTTTGATATGAAAAATTCAAACGTAAAAGTCCCTATTAATTTTGATGATGTTGGGATCCCAGGATTTAAAGGAGTTAGACAAGAAAAAATTGTTTCAGAAAAGGCATTAATTTTAAGCACTCTTTTATTACCATTAACGGGAGGATTGGATATTGAAGCATTATACAAACATTTATCAGGTTATTATAAAAGTTTGAGAAACAGACGAGTTTGGAATAATCAAGACCTTTTAGCTGTGCAAATTATTGAATTTTATGGTGTGAATTTTTTTACTAATACTTATTCTATAAATGAAGATGAGGTTTATGAATTTGTTTTAGGAGGAATTGAAAATACTTCAATTTCAAACGATTTTAAATCTTCAAATCATGGCTTAGTTTTAGAATCTTTTGATACATTTTTTAATTCATTGAAATGAGAATAATTAATTCTATTATAATTTTTTTAATCCTCAGCAGTTTTACTGAACATAAATATTATGTGAGCACCTCTATTTTTAATTTCACAGAAAAAGGTTCATTGCAAATTACTTTAAGAGTCTTTAAAGACGATATGTCTCATGCAATTAGCTCCGGTTATTTAGACGAAATTTCAGGTGATTTAGATTTAACAAAAGATGTTTACTTTAATGATATTGAAGACTATTTCAATTCTAAAGTCCATGTATTATTTGACTCAAATAGGTTTGAACTTGACTTTATTGGTCTTGAAAGTAAAAATGAAATTTATGTATGTTATTTAGAAGTTGAAAAATTACCAAATTTCCAAGTTTTAACGATTGATAATCAAGTTTTATTTGATCAATTTAATGATCAACAAAATATAATTCATGTTAAAAAAAGTGGAAAACGTGATAGTTTTATTTCAAGAGTTAATAATTCATCACTCAGAGTTAATATTTAAACTTTTTACTTAAATTTAAACCTCAATTAAAATTATCATATGAAATTAAAACACATATCATTATTCCTATTAAGTTTTATTATATCCCTTCCAATTTTATCCCAAGAAGCAAAGGAAAGAAATCAAGAAAATATAAATTTAAATAAGTTTCGTCAACTCTATCAAGAGTTTTCAACTCCCAATATGTTCAGAACTGCTTCTGGTGCCCCAGGACCTGCTTATTATCAACAACAAGCTGATTACAAAATGGAGATTGAATTAGATGATGAAAATAAAAGAATATATGGTTTTGAAACAATCACATACACAAATAATTCACCTGATAATTTAGAATATCTGTGGGTTCAATTAGATCAAAATGTAAGAAAAAAAGATTCTCCATCACTAAAAATTGATGGAGGAGGAGCTTCTCCTTACTATTTACCCTCTGGATTTACAAAAGAATTCTTAACAGATCCATTTGATGGAGGTTTTAATATTGAGTCTGTAATTGATGAGAATAAAAACCCTCTTAAACACATTATAAATCAAACCATGATGCGTGTTGATTTGCCTTCTGTATTGAAAAGTGGTGAAAAATTTTCTTTTTCTATCAAGTGGTGGTATAATATTCAAGATCATGTTAATCAAGACGGTAGATCAGGTTATGAAACATTTGAAAAAGATGGTAACAGAGTTTACATTATAGCTCAATTTTTTCCTAGAATGGCTGTCTATAACGAAGTTGAAGGTTGGCAGAATTATCAATTTTGGGGAGATGGTGAATTTGCTTTACCATTTGGAAATTATGATGTCAAAATAACAGTTCCATCAGATCATATATTAGATGCAACTGGAGAACTTCAGAACAGAAAAAATGTTTTTACAAAAGATATGATTAAGCGCTTTAATAAAGCTAAAAAAACATATGATAAGCCTGTTATGATTGTAACTCAAGCTGAGGCTGAAGAAGCTGAAAAAGGTTTTTCAAAAGATAAAAAAACATGGCATTTTATTGCTAACAATGTAAGAGACTTTGCTTTTGCAACATCAAGAAAATTTATTTGGGATATGATGGCTGTTAAAATTGGAAATAAAGATGTAATGGCTGTTTCTATGTATCCAAAAGAAGGAAATCCATTATGGGAGGATTATTCAACTGTTGTTGTAGCTGAAACTCTAAAAACATATTCCGATTATACTTTTGATTATCCTTACCACAAAGCAATTTCAGTTCATGCAAAGCAAATTGGTATGGAATATCCAATGATTTGTTTCAATTTTGGTAGACCCAACATTGATGGTTCTTATTCTGATGATGTAAAATTTGGAATGATAGGAGTAATTATACATGAGATTGGACACAATTGGTTTCCAATGATTGTAAATTCTGATGAAAGACAATGGGCATGGATGGATGAAGGAATAAATACTTATGTTCAATATATAACTGAACAAAAACTTGGTAAAGACTTTCCTGAAATAATATATCCATTAGAAAATTTTCCCTCTGATAGAGGACCTGCTGAAATGATTACACAATACATGAGTGTAGATCAGAAATTTTTAGCCCCTATAATGTCTAATCCTGAAAATGTTTACAGTCTTGGCCCAAACGCTTATGGAAAGCCTGCTACTGCTCTTAATATTTTAAGAGAAACTATTATGGGAAAAGAACTATTTGATCATGCCTTTAAGGTTTACTCCAAACGATGGATGTTTAAACATCCCACACCAGAAGATTTTTTTAGAACTATGGAAGATGCTTCAGCAGTGGATTTAGACTGGTTTTGGAGAGGTTGGTTCTATTCTACTGATTATGTAGATATTGGAATTAAAGAAGTTAATCAATTTTATGTTTCAAGTGAGCCAGGTGCAGAAATGAAAAAATTTATGAAAGAAAGAGGCATCTCAAGAGACAGACTAAGACCCCTAGTATACTTAGAGAACTTTGAAAATGATACAGATAATATTAGGGAAAATAATCCATTGGAAAACTCAAAATTATTAGACAATTATATCAAAGAAAATTTTACTGAATCTGAAATATCTAATATTCAGGTTCCAAAATATTTCTATGAAATTATATTTGATAAACCGGGAGGACTAGTAATGCCAATTATTGTTGATTACGAATATGAAGATGGATCAGTTGAAAGAGTTACTTATCCCGCACAAGTATGGAGAAAAAACGACAAAGAGGTCAAAAAACTTATTACTTCAAATAAAAAGATCATCAGTATTAATTTGGATCCAGATTTAGAAACAGCTGATATTGATACTTCAAATAACTCTTGGCCAAAAAAGCAAGAAGATTCAGAATTTGATAAGTTTAAAGCCAAAGTAAAAGGATAAAAAAAAAGATCAATCTTTATTGGCCTTTTTTTATATTTACAATCATGTATTCAATAATATTATTTATTAGTGGCCCTGAAATACTTTTTATTGGACTTATTGTATTACTTGTTTTTGGTGCCGATAAAATTCCTGAAATTACAAGAGGACTTGGACGAGGAATTCGTCAGGTTAAAGATGCCACAGAAGATATTAAATCAGAAATAAAAAAAAGTGCTGAAAAGCAAGGGATAGATACGAAATCTATTAAAAAAGAAATTGACGATGTTAAAGATCAAATGGACGAATTGACTGGCTCAATAAGAAGAAAATAGTTTATAATTTTCTAATCAAAGAAATCCCATCTCTAATAGGAAGTAAAATAGTTTCAACTCTAGAATCTTCATTTACCATTTTATTAAATTCTCTGAGTACTTGTGTAGTTATATCTTTATCGTTTGGATCAATTACTTTCCCGCTCCAAAGTACGTTATCTGCTAAAATGACTCCGCCTTTGTTTAATTTATTAATTATTAGATTGAAATAATTGATGTAATTTTCTTTGTCTGCATCCAAAAAAATTAAATCAAAGGATTCATTAATTTTTGGTATTATTTCCAATGCATTTCCAGTATGTTGAATAATTGAATTTTTAACACCTGCTTTTTTAAAGTATTTGTTTTGAATGCTTACAAGTTCCTCGTTTTTATCAATTGTATGAATTGTTCCATCAGAACTTAATCCTTCTGAAAGACATATTGCAGAATATCCAGTGTACGTTCCTATTTCTAATACTTTATTTGGTTTTAAAATTTTACTAATCAAGGAAATAAGTCTTCCTTGAAAAAACCCACTTAACATTCTTGGATTTAAAACTTTTAAATGAGTTTCTCTGTTTAATTCCTTTAAAATTTTAGGTTCTTTTAATGAATGTTGTTCAGAGTATTCAAAAATTTCTTTATTAATAAAATTATTCATATTCATTTTTCCTTTTTGCGTATTCAAATCTATTTAGCAAGGTTGGAAGTGCATATCCATCAAGTCCATTTATAGTTACACTATTAGCTATTTCTAGATTAAGCCATCCATCGTCTTGAATAATAGCTTCATCAGCGAAAATATCGTTAATTTCCGCAATTATTAGTAAAGTGTTGTTTTCTTTAATTTCATACTGGTTTAGGAATTTACATCCCAATTTGATTTTTGATGTTTTAACAAACGGTGCATTATATCCTTTGATAAATTCTTTTTCCAATTTGGTCATATCAAATTCTGAAATATTTGATGGATACTTTGCAGAAGTATGGTGAGCTTCTTTTATATCGTTTAAATGAATGTGATTAACTGTAAACTCTTTATTTTCTTTAATGTTTTTATAAGTATCTCTTGGAACAGTAGTTGGTCTAACTATAAAAGCTAACATTGCAGGATCACTTCCTAAATGAGTTATTGAACTAAAAACCGCTACATTATAAATCTTGTCTGAAGAAACAGTTCCAATAAGGTTTGCTGATTTATATCCTGTACAACTGTTAATAAGATTTAATCTGTAAATCTTATTCATTTCATTAATTTCACTTTTAGAAAAATGTTTCATAATTTTATTTTTACAAAAATAACAGACTGTATTTTAAATATGATAAAAAAGCTTCCACTATTTTTTTTAATTTTAGGTATCAGTTGTTATATCATGTTTATATTAATTGGATCAGAAATTGATGAGAATGGTTTTATAAAAGAACCTTTTGGATTATTGCCAATTGGAGCGTTGTTTTTTTTTCTTTCAGTTATGATTTTTGCTTGGAATAAAATAAAATCTTAAAAAAAATAGATTTGAACTTTTAAGTTTTATTGAAAAACAAATGATTATCAACCTCTTTTATCATCTCCCTTATTGCCCTTATTATTTTTACAATATTGCCAAAGTAATTTTAAGTCCCCAAGAGTTGATATTTCTTTTGTAGAAACTGTTTTGTCCTTGGAAGTAATCAATATTTGGATAGGTAAGTTCAAAGTAGGTTTATTTTCTCTACTTTTTCCATTTTTATCAAAGTAGGCTTTCATTTGAGTGTGAATTTCTTTTCTGCTATTTCCTGAAATTACAGAGTTGTCTGACATGGTATATGAAATTGGATATACAAATTTAAAACAGGATTCTCTTTTTTTCTTTACACCTTTGATTCCTTTTGTTGATTCTAGTTTTCTTCCCTTCGTTGTAAAATATTTATTATCATCTCTTTCAAAATCTAATTCAAATTCAAAAAAGTTCCAACTTTTTAATTCTATTTCAAATCCAAGATTTGGAGCTAATTCAGCTGAACGAATGACATCGTTTGGTACATCAAAATTTAAGCTTGTTATAGTTGATTGAGGAAGGTCCTCTTTTGTGACAGAAATTCTGTTTTCAGATTCAATAATTGCTTGGATTAACTCATCGTCAGTCATTTCTTGATCTGTGTTTTCACATGAAAATATAAATGCTATTAATAAAAATGAAATGATGAATGTAAATTTTTTCATAGTAATGAATTTAATAACTAAATTAATTAAAAAATTAATGTAGTTCTAATTTGCTTATGATTATAATATAAATAATTTTAATAAAAATTGTATGTATAATAAAATCTTTAATCACTCTGGATGGCTTAAATCCTTGTTATTTGTTCCTCTAATTTTAATTTCACAAATATTAGCTGTTATGGTTATGAGTTCATCTGGATTTGATATGAACTCTTTGGGAACAGAAAAAATAGATTTAGAGTTCATGATAATATTAGAGTATATAATGATTTTTTTTATGATTATTATGTTGTGGGCCATTATGAATTATATTGACAAGGAAAATTTTATTGATATTGGATTACAAGTCAAAGGAAGATTAAAAGATTTCAATTTTGGTTTATTTATAGGATTAATAATAATGGGATTTGCTTACTTTTTTTTATTGTTAATTAATGAGTTAGTTTTTGTTAAAATTGATTTTGATTTATATAAAATTTTATTGTCAATTGTGCTTTTTATTGGGGTTTCTGTTTTTGAAGAAATTATTTTTAGAGGATATGTTTTAAAAAATTTACTAGAGTCTTTTAACCCATTTGTTGCGTTGTTTATTTCGTCTCTATTTTTTTCTTTGATTCATGTAGCAAACCCCAATGTTACTCTTTTGGGCTTGTCAAATATATTTTTAGCCGGAATATTTCTTGGAATTTCTTATGTTTTTACAAAGAATTTGTGGTTTCCAATAGCATTACATTTTAGCTGGAATTTTTTTCAAGCTATGTTTGGATTTAAAGTAAGCGGTTTGGATTCTTATTCAATTATTGATTTTAATATTGTTGAGAATAATTCTTTAAATGGAGGAGAATTTGGTTTTGAGAGCTCAATATTGTCTTTGTTTATTATACTAGTTTCAATAATTTTTATTTGGAGATATTTTAAATCTTCAACAATACAAAAAGATTAATTTCAATTGAATTTAAGAATTGATATATTCCATAACTTTATTAATAAGATAAATCCAAAAGTTTATCAACTTTTTTTCTTTAAAAACTAAAAATGAAGGAGTTCAAATCTTGATGTTTTTCAAGATTTAATTTTTTACTTAAACGATAATGATGACTTTGAACAGTCCTTAAATATGTTCCAGAAATTTGAGTAATTTCATTGTTGCTATTATTCATTTTTTCTATTTCTTTTGATGTTTTCATAAATTAAATTTGCTTGATTAATTTTAAATCTAAGAGAATCTTTTTTATCTTTAAAAATCTCTTAGGTTTTTTTAATTATTCTTTTACTAATGATAAAACCCTTTTTATATTTTCTAAATATTTACCTATGCATAATTCTTCTGTCTTTTAATACTCACTATTTATATTCAAAAATTACTGTAGAAAAAGATACAGTCAGTGTTACTTTAAGTAATATTAAATATTTTGATAAAGATCATTTTCTAATTGAAGGAACAGTAATTCCTGATTCTTTAAAAGAAAGTCCATATGACAGGCTTCCTATTTCATATAAAAATTATGTAAGAAAACCTGTTTGGGATTTATCAAAATCTTCTGCGGGATTATCAATTAGATTTTTATCAAATTCTTCAAAAATAAGTGCTAAATGGGAAGTATTGAATGATTTTAAAATGGCTCATATGCCTGATACAGGAATTAAAGGAATTGATTTGTATTATAAATCTAAAAATGGATGGCAGTTCTTAAGTACAGGGTTTCCTACAGGTAATAAAAATGAATCTGTCTTAATTCAGAATATGACAAATGAAATAAGAGAATATAAGATATTTCTTCCTCTTTATGATGGAGTTAATAATATTGAAATTGGAATAGACTCAAACAGTTTTATAAAAAAAGGAGATTTTAAATCTGACAATTTTATAATTTTTTATGGAACCAGTATTACTCAAGGAGGATGTGCTTCTCGACCTGGAATGGCTCACACTAACATTATTTCAAGAAAGCTAGATGTTAATGTCTTAAATTTTGGATTCAGTGGAAACGGTAGGATGGAGAAGCCTATAGCTGAGTTGATTTCAAATGTCAAACCCTTATTTTATGTAATCGAATGTATGCCTAATATGATCAATTCTGATAATATTGTCAAAAACACTAGACCTCTTGTTGATATAATTAGAGAAAAAAATCCAGAAACACCTATAGTTTTAGTAGACCTATTTGATTATTCTTTTTCAGTATTAGATTTAGAAACTAAATTATCAACCGAAAAAATGAATTCTGCTTTAAAGATTGAATATGAAAAACTGTTAAATAGTGGGTATAGGAATATTTTTTATATAAATAGTAAAAATTCTATTGGAACTGATCAAGAGGGTACAGTAGATGGAGTTCACTTCACAGATTTAGGTTTTATGAGATACTCTTCCTTTTTAATTGAAAAATTTAATTCACTTGAGCTAATAAAACAATAATTACTACATAATAATATTCTCATTTATTTTGCGTGTTCCAATAATGGAAAATGTTTAATTTAGTACTTTTTAAATATTAAATAAATAAAATTTTCGCTTGTTGTTTGTATAATTTATCTTACATTATTTGTTTTTAACAAAAAAGGGGTCATTAACTCAGTTGGTTCAGAGTGTTACCTTGACAGGGTAGAAGTCACTGGTTCGAATCCAGTATGACCCACTATAATTAATGAAAAAAATCGTTGTATTTGGCGCTAGTTCTTCTAGAAATTCAATTAATAAAACTTTTTCAATTTTTGCTTCACAACAAATTGATAATTGTGAAATAAGAGTTTTAGATTTAAATGATTTTGAAATGCCTATATATAGTGAAGACCGTGAGAAAGAATCAGGGGTTCCAAAAAAAGCTTTAAACTTTTATAACATATTAAAAAAATGTGATGGTATAATCATTTCGTTTGCTGAGCATAACGGGTCATATACATCGGCTTTTAAAAATATTTACGATTGGATTTCAGTGATTGATAAAATTGTTTGGTGGAATAAACCGATGCTTCTTTTATCAACTTCAGAGGGGAATAGAGGTGCAGCTTCGGTTTTAAATGCTGCTTACGAAAGAATTTCATTTGACCACAAATTCAAGATACCAAAATTTTCTTTACCAAATTTTTCCAAAAACTTTAATATACACGATGGTATTAAAAATCCCGATTTAAATAAAATTTTTTTAGAAGCGTTTAATTTATTTAAATTAAATTTAGGTAAATGAAAAATTTTTTTTTACTTGTTTTTTTGCTCTTTGCAGTATTGTCTTTTTCTCAAAAATTGGATAAAAAAATAATTCAGTTAATTTCAGAATATGAAAATGATGTAATTGAATTAAGACATTGGTTTCACGAAAATGCAGAACTAAGCAATAGAGAGTTCAAAACAGCTAAAAGAATCGAACAAGAGTTAATAAAAATTGGTTTAACACCTCAAACTGGAATTGCAAAAACAGGAGTTGTTGCAGTTTTAGAGGGAGGTAGTCCAGGTCCAGTTGTTGCCCTTAGAGCTGATATTGATGGTCTTCCTGTCAAAGAAAGAACAGACTTACCTTGGGCTTCAAAAATGACTGGAATGTATAATGGAGAAAAAGTTCCAGTTATGCATGCATGTGGACATGACACGCATACTGCAATTTTACTTGGAGTTGCTAAAGTTTTATTTCAATTAAAAGATCAAATTCCAGGTACAATTAAATTTATTTTTCAACCAGCAGAAGAAGGTGCCCCAGCTGGTGAAGAGGGTGGGGCTGAACTAATGGTAAAAGAAGGAGTTTTAGAAAATCCAAAAGTCGATGCAATTTTTGGATTACATATTTGGTCGCAAATTAGTGCCGGTCAAGTTTATGTTAGACCTGAAGGAATTATGGCTGCCGTTGATGAGTTTAGAATTGATATTGAAGGTGTTCAAACCCATGGTTCAACTCCTTGGACTGGGATTGACCCTATTGTGACTGCATCACAGATGATAAATTCTTTACAAACAATAGTTAGTAGAAATTTACCCTTAACTAAGGCTGCAGCAGTACTAACAATTGGAAGTATTCATGGAGGAGTTCGAAGTAATATAATCCCTGAAAATTTATATATGTTGGGTACTATTAGAACATTAGACTCCAATATGAGGGAAATAGTTTTGAAAAGACTTGAAGAGATTGTTTATAATATTTCAAAGGTAAATAATACAAAATCTAAAATAACCTACTTAGTCAGTTATCCTATTACATTTAATGACCCAAATTTATATAATCAAATGCTACTAACTTTAAAAAAAGTTAATGGTGAAAACAATGTAAATTTCATGGACGCAATAACAGGTGCTGAAGATTTTTCTTTTTTTCAAGAAAAAGTACCAGGTATGTATTTTTTTATTGGAGGAGCAAAAAAAGGAACAGATCCAAAATTAGCTGCCCCTCATCATACACCAGATTTTTATGTAGACGATTCTGCAATGATAACAGGATTAAAGTCTATGTCATTTTTAGCTTTGGATTATCTTAGAAATAACTAAATTATTCTTTTAGTTATTAAAAGCGTTTCTACAAATTTCATTGTTGATCACAAAATAAAAGTAATTTGTATCATTATTTTATTAATATTGCCAAAACTTATATAATGTCAGTATTAATATATAAAAGACAAGATCAAGCAAAAGGTAATTTTAACAATGGTGAAATACTAGAAAATAAACCAATAGGATTTATTCAAGATGGTGGAGATTTAAAACCTTATTCAAATTTATTTTATTGGGCGGATGCTTGGACACCTGGAAAAAGTAGTATCATTGGACTTCATCCTCACCAAGGATTTGAAATATGTAGTTTTATAATAAACGGTTCAATAAAGCATTTTGACACTAATCAGAACACCTGGATAGAATTATTTAAAGGAGATGCTCAAATTATTAGATCTGGAAATGGAATTTCACACGCTGAAGAAATAATGGATAATTCTGAAATGTTTCAAATTTGGTTTGATCCTGATATTTCACAAACAATTTCTAAGCCTTCAACATATAATGATTATAAATCTAATTCTTTTCCAACCACACGAAAGAATAATTCATCAATTATTACAATAAAAGGCAATGGATCTCCTTTTGAAATGGACACAGAAGGAGTAGAAATATATAATATTTGTTTCGATGATGGGTCTCATAGTGAAAATATAGATACAAATAAAATCTATTCTTTATTTGTTATAAAAGGGACTATTATTTATGAAGATAAAACCTATGAAATGGGAACTTTTATTAAAATTGAAAATGAATCAAATTTTAATTTTAAGGCAGTTGATAGGCTAGAAGTTTTCAAAGTTTCATCTCCAAAAAGACCAAGTTATTTAACTTACTACGAACGTTTTAATTAATTGGATTTTTTCTAAATTTCGTTTCTTTTTCAAAAGCATATCCAATTTCTAATAGTTTATTTTCTGTAAATGACTCTGAAATAAAGGTTAGATTATAAGGTCTACCATTTTTGTCATATCCCATAGGGACTGTTAAACATGGATAATAAGCTGCAGCTGCATATCCTGCATGAAAATTATTAATAGAAAGAATTACATCTAAATTATAATTTTTTATAACCTCACTAAAATATCTTTGACCTTCTGATTTTATTCTACTTTTTATTATTCTAATTTTATTAGAATCTGTAGAATCTACAATTATTGATTTAAAAATTCCCTGCCCGTAGGGTGATCTTTTAATAGAATCCATTAAATTAAATTTATAAATGTCTTCAATACTTGAAAAAGAGACTTGATTTTCATTAAAATAATTAGGAAGATCATTTTTCATATCATAATCTAAAATTTTTCTAAAATCATTAAAATTAATTGTAGGGGGGTCAAATTTAATTATTGTTCCTCCCAGATTTTTAATCTTGTTTATTGCGTTTAAATAAAGAGAATCTTTCATTAAGTTTTCAAATACTCCAAAACGCTTATCTTTTAAATTGGAATTAATAATTGATTCAATATTGATTTTTAATACATCAGCAGATTTATTATCAGATGGATCATAACCTTGAATAGCTTTTAAAACTATCGCATTATCAATCACATTTTTTGTCATTGGGCCAGATGTGTCAAGGGTATTTGAAATTGGAATTATTCCAGATCTGCTTACTAATCCAATAGTAGGCTTTAAACCTACAATTGAATTTGCTGAGGAAGGAGACAGAATTGAGCCTGAAGTTTCAGTACCCAAGGAAACGGAAGAAAAATTAGCTGAAATAGCAGCCCCACTTCCTGAACTAGAGCCCCCAGAATCAAACTTTTTTCTACCATAAGGATTTAAAGTTTGCCCACCCATTGCACTGTATCCAGATGGACAATTATTACAAAAATAATATGCCCATTCACTTAAGTTAGATTTTCCTAAAATTAATGCTCCATTTTCTTCTAATTTATCTACTACAAATGCATTGGATGAGATATTATCATTCAGTGCAAAAGAACCCGCCGTTGTAGGTAGGTTTTTATAATTTATGTTGTCTTTTAATAAAACCGGAATTCCATGTAAAGAGTAAATAGATTTTGGTTTAATTTTGTCTTTTTCTCTCGCCTCTTCAATCACATTTTGATTAATGCTAATTATTGAATTCAAATATTTTTCTTTATCAAATTCAATTGATTTTATTCTGAAGAGATAAAAAAGTACTAGTTTTTCATAGGTTAAAGAATTATTTAAAATATGAGTTTGAATTTCTGGTATACTTTTTTCAATTATCAATGGTTTAAGTTTATGATATTGATCTATTTTAAAATCTTTTAACTCATTTTCAATTTTATTAAACCACTTGTTTTTAGTTTCATACTTTGATTGAATTAATTTAAAACGCATTCTTTTATTTGGATGATTTTGGTTTTCATTAATTTCAAATGATTCATCATAATTTACCCATATAACAGGATCATGACAACTAAAAAAAAGTGTTATTAATGTAGTTAAAAATATTTTTTTCATAATTATATGTGGTTTACCAGATCTTCCATTTTCATACCTCTTGATCCTTTTATAAGAATATTTTCTGATTTTAATTTAGAGGTTTGAAAATATGAGATTAATTCATTTTTGGTTTTAAAAAAAAATGGAGAATTAAATTTATTACTAAGTTTGAAAAACTCGTCTCCAACTAAAAATATGTTTTGAATTTTTTCTTTAATACATTTTTCAACTAACTTAAAATGCTCTAATCCTGATTCTTTACCAAGTTCAAACATGTCTCCAAAAATCACTGTTTTTGTTCCTTTTCTTTTTACTAAAGAATTTAATGCTGATTCCATACTTGATGGGTTAGCATTGTAGGCATCCATAATTATATATTTATTTCCCTTCTGGATAATTTGAGATCTATTATTTTTAGGTTTGTAATTTAAAATAGATTTTTTTATTTCATCTATATGAATTTTGAAATATAGGCCAATTAAAGTGGCAAATGCTATGTTATTATAATTGTAATCTCCAGAAAGATTTGATTTAATAATTTGATTTTTGTAAACTAGGGAGCTGTAAAAGTCAGAATTAGTTTTTATAAAATTGTATTTTAAGTTTTTTGATTTACCATAAACTATTTTTTGACCATTGAATTTTTTTTGAATATCATCATCGTCATTTATAAATGCAATTTTGTTCTTTTTAACTAAAAATTCATACAATTCACTTTTACCTTTTATAACTCCCTCAATACTTCCGAATCCTTCAAGATGGGCTTTTCCAAAATTAGTTATTAGTCCATAGTCAGGATTAATTATTCTAGTTAAAAATTTAATTTCTTTAAGATGATTTGCACCCATTTCCACAATTCCAATTTCGGTATCTTTTTTCATCTGTAGTAGAGTTAGAGGAACCCCAATATGATTGTTTAAATTTCCAACAGTAGAACTAACTTTGAATTTTGAACTTAGTACATTTGTAATTAATTCTTTTGTAGTTGTTTTACCATTACTTCCAGTTATGGCAATAAACTTAGTATTTGAAAGTTTTGATCTATGAATTTTAGCTATTTCCTGTAAAGATTTAAGACAATCTTTAACTTTTAAAAATAGTGGGTGATTTAGTGATGTGTTATCTACAACCGCATAAGATGCACCGTTTTTTATAGCTAATTCAGCAAATTTATTTCCATCAAAATTATTTCCTTTAAGTGCAAAATAGATATCGCCTTTAGATAATGTTCTTGTATCAGTTGATACAGAATTAGATTTAGAAAAGTAATTGTATAATTCCGATGGACTCATAAAATAAATATAATGAGAAAAAATAGATTGGATTCTCCTTAAATATTTATCTTCTATTTCTTGATTTTTTGCTATTTCTTGACTCCCCTAAATAAGACATAGCACATCTAAAACCAATAAAATTTGATGTCATAGTTTCAGGATAATGTCTTCTTTGTGCTGGATCCAAATAATATGCTCTGTCAAGCCAAGAACCACCTTTGTAAACTCTAGCTTCATTACTTACAAGAGTAGTAGATTCTTCAAATTCATTATCATTTGTTGGAGAATTATACATTTTTGAAGTTTTTCCGACAAGCTTAAAGTCTCTAACTGAATTTCTGTCACCATCATTAAAATCTCTATTGTCTCCAGTGTTATAATTTATTCTGTCAATAGATTCTTCATCCTCAATCACATTTTTAAGCGATCCAGGTAAGTTATCATAATTAGCATCTTCAGAGGAGTATGTGATTACTTTTCCATTTTGATCAATTGATGGTTTATAGTATATATTCCCCCTGTAATAATTAAAATCATTCATTTCTTCATCAATTATAGGTCTGTATACATCAGCTACCCATTCAGCAACATTTCCAGCCATTCCATAAAGCCCAAAGTCATTAGGAGGATATGCTCTAACATCAGAGGTAATTCCTGAACCTGTTTCGGACCATCCTGCAATTCCTCCGTAATCTCCCTTGCCTAATTTAAAGTTAGCTAATTGATCACCTAGATTTTTTCTTTTTCCTGACCTAGTGTATTCTCCGTCCCAAGGAAATTTCTTTTTGCCTCTGTATAAATTGTCTTCTCTAATCTCGCTGAGAGCTAATGCTGCATATTCCCATTCAGTTTCAGTTGGTAATCTGTATTCTGGTAAAAGAAGTCCACTTTCTCTATAAGCATAATTAAATGATTTTTGACCATTTTCATCTGTATTTATTTGTTTTGAGCTAACCATTTCATTCATTTTACCATTATAAGCATTTCCTGGGTCTAGAAAATATGCTTTGGTGTTAAAAGAATATCCGTTAGTTAAGCTGTCAGGATTTATAGCTCCTTCTCTAATATATCCATTGGAAACCAAAATTTGTTCGTTAACCCTATCAGTTCTCCATTTGGCATAGTTAACCGCCTGATTCCAGCTAACACCAACTACAGGATGATTTTCAAAAGCAGGATGTCTCAAATAATTATTGACCATATCTTCGTTGAAACCCAATGGATTTCTCCAAACTAGAGTGTCAGGAAGAGCTGCTTTATATATTTCTGGAAAATCTTCAGCGAAAACTTTATTCATCCATTGTAAATATTCAACATACATTAAATTTGTAACTTCAGTCTCATCAATAAAAAATGATCTAACATATTGTTGGGTTGGAGTATTGTTCCAGTCGTGCATAATGTTATCTTGAACATTTCCTTTTGTGTAAGTTCCTCCCTCAATAAAGACTAGTCCAGGACCAGTATTTTGTCCTTTGTAGGATCTTTTGTTTTTAAATCCTCCATCCTTTGTACTGATTTTCCAACCTGTAGCTTGTGATATGTTTTTATTATTTTTAAATGGATTATTATTACATCCAATTATTAATATTGATAAGATTAAAGTCGAATAAAATAAATTGTTAATTTTCATAAAAAATATTTCATATCTTGAACTCGCAAGATAGTGAATTGTTTAAAAAAATGCCATAGATGAGAATCACATTTTTAACTTTAATTTTAATATTTAATTCTTTTAATTTATTTTCTCAAGATAGAAGAGTAATAACTACTGCTGTACCTTTTTTAATGATTTCTGCAGATGCTAGAGCATCTGGCCTTGGTGAACAGGGGGTTGCAACTACACCCGATGCTTTTTCGCAACATTGGAATCCAGCTAAATATGTTTTTATTGAAAACAAGTCTGGTATTGGTGTCAGTTACACTCCATATTTAAGTAAACTTGTTAGTGATGTTTTCTTGGCTAATTTAAATTATTATAATGTTATTAATGAAAGAAGTTCTTGGTCAACAAGTTTTAAATATTTTAGTTTGGGTGATATAGATATATTACAAAACCCTCAAGATGTACCATATTTGGAAACCCCAAATGAATTTACTTTAGACGCATCTTACATTCTTAAATTGAATGATAATTTTTCAATGGGTGTTACTGGAAGGTTTTTGATGTCAGATGTAAAACTACAAAGTGTAGATTCAGATTCAAGTTCCGCTAGTTCATTTGCCGTTGATATTTCAGGTTTTTTTCAGTCTGATGAAAAAGCATATGAAAATTTTAATGGAATTTGGAGAGCAGGCTTTAATATTTCTAATATGGGACCAAAAATGAAATATGAAGAATTAGGTAAAAATAATTTTATACCAACCAATTTAAAAATTGGATCTGCATTTGATTTTATTTTTGATTCTTCCAATAAGCTTTCTTTAAATTTAGAACTAAATAAATTACTAGTGCCCAGTCCAAGTATTCCCTTATATAATTCAAATGATCAAATCATTGGTTACAATCAAGAGGATGTTAGTTTTCTTTCAGGATTATTTAAATCTTTTGGAGATGCTCCTGGTGGATTTAGTGAAGAGCTGAAAGAAATTACTTTAGCTTTAGGCTTCGAATATTTATATAACGATTCATTTGCATTAAGATTAGGGTACTTTGGAGAAAATGAAGATAAAGGAGCTAGAAAATATATAACTTTTGGCACTGGATTTAGATTAGATGATATTAAAATTGATCTTTCCTATCTATTATCCACATCAGATATTATAAGTCCACTTGAAAATACTTTAAGATTTTCATTTACATACAATTTTAATTAGAACATAATTATTGATTTATTTTTTAATGTATTGATAAGATATATTAAATTTGTAAAAAAAATTAATTACTGTTTTATTACTCTAATTCATTAAATGAAAGAAATAACTAAAGAAACTTATTTGAAATGGTATGAAGATATGCTGTTTTGGAGAAAGTTTGAAGACAGACTTGCTGCAGTTTACATTCAACAAAAAGTTAGAGGGTTTTTACATTTGTACAATGGACAAGAAGCAGTTTTAGCTGGAGCTCTACATGTAATTGATCATACAAAGGATAGAATGATTACAGCTTACAGAAATCATGTTATGCCTATTGGGATGGGAGTTGATCCAAGACGAGTTATGGCTGAACTTTATGGTAAATCAACTGGAACTTCAATGGGTCTCGGTGGTTCGATGCATATTTTTTCTAAAGAGCATAGATTTCATGGGGGGCATGGAATTGTTGGAGGTCAAATTCCTCTTGGAGCAGGTATGGCTTTTGGAGACAAATATTTTAATACAGGAGCAGTAACTCTATGTTATATGGGAGATGGGGCTGTGAGACAGGGTTCTTTGCACGAAACTTTAAATTTAGCAATGCTTTGGAAATTACCTGTTGTTTTTATTGTAGAAAATAATGGATATGCAATGGGAACTTCTGTTGAAAGAACAGCTAATCATTCTCATATTTGGAAATTAGGTCTTGGTTATGAAATGCCATGTGGACCTGTTGACGGAATGAACCCTGTTAAAGTTGCAGAGGCTCTTCACGAAGCTGTTTCAAGAGCTAGATCTGGAGATGGTCCAAGTTTTCTTGAAATGAAAACTTATAGATACCGTGGACATTCTATGTCTGATGCTCAGAAATATAGAACAAAAGATGAAGTAAATGAATATAGAAAAATTGATCCAATAACTCAAGTTAAGAAGGTTATTTTAGAAAATGAGTTTGCTTCTGAACAAGAAATATATACGATTGATTCTAATGTAAAAATATTAGTTAGCGAATGTGAAAAATTTGCTGAAGAATCTCCCTATCCAGAAAAATCAGTAATGTACGATGCAGTTTATGAACAGGAGGATTATGATTTTATACCACATAAATTAAATTAAATGCCAGAAATAATAAATATGCCAAGATTGAGCGATACCATGGAAGAAGGTGTTGTTTCAAAATGGCTAGTAAGAGTTGGAGATAAGATTAGTGAAGGGGATATTTTAGCTGAAATTGAGACTGATAAAGCTACCATGGAATTTGAATCCTTTCATGAAGGCACTTTACTACATATTGGAATAAATGAGGGTGAAACTGCTGCTGTTGATACTTTGTTGGCTATAATAGGAGATGAGGGAGAGGATATAACAGAATTGTTATCTCCTTCAAAAGGACCAATTCAACTTGATTTAGTAGATCAAATTAATGAAACTACATCATCTTTTGAAAAAGAAATAAAAGAAGATTTTAAACAGGAGACTGAAAATAATTCATTTCAAATTGTTACAATGCCAAGACTTAGTGACACAATGGAAGAGGGTACTGTTTCTTCATGGTTAGTCAGTGTTGGAGATAAAGTTAGTGAGGGGGATATTTTAGCTGAAATCGAGACTGACAAAGCTACAATGGAATTTGAATCATTTTTTGAGGGCGTTTTATTATACATAGGTATTAAAGAAGGTGAAACAGCAAAAGTTGATAGTTTGTTAGCTATTATTGGAGACCCTAACTCAAATTATCAAAAAGTTATTGATAATTTTGAAATTCAAGAGCCAAGCACTGAAAACCCTGATTTAATTTTAAAAGAAAATCCTTTTGAAGAAAAATTTTCTGAAGAATTAGAGCCTGAAAAGATTTCAGAATTTGACCATAATGAAAGAATTTTTATTTCTCCCTTAGCAAAAAAAATTGCTTTTGAAAAAAATATTGATTTAACAAACATAAAAGGTTCAGGTGATAATGGAAGAATTATTAAAGAAGATGTTCAAAATTACTCTGAAAAAGAACCTTCTTTAAAAGTTGAATCAAAAAATGTTTCATCTTCAAAAATTATATCACTTTCTGAAAGTTATGATGATATTGATAACTCTCAAATGCGTAAGGCTATTGCTAGAAGATTAACAGAGTCCAAATTTACTGCACCTCATTATTATTTAAGTGTTGAATTTCAAATGGATAATGCTATTGCTTTTAGAAAACAATACAATTCAATTCCAGAAACTAAAATTTCATTTAATGATATTGTTGTAAAAGCTTGTGCTATAGCGTTAAAAAAACATCCTAATGTAAATTCCCAATGGTTTGATGATAAAATTAGATTAAATCATCATATTCACATTGGAGTTGCAGTTGGTGTTCCAGATGGATTGGTAGTTCCAGTTGTCAAATTTGCAGACTCTAAAACTATTCCAGAAATAGGGGGCCTTATTAAAGATTACGCATTAAAAGCCAGAGAAAAAAAATTAAGCCTTGATGAAATGCAAGGTAGTACTTTTACAATATCTAATTTAGGTATGTTTGGTATTCAAGAATTCACTTCAATTATCAATCAGCCGAACTCTGCAATCTTATCTGTTGGAAGTATAATAAAAAAACCAATTGTTCATGAAGATAAAGTTGTTATTGGTAATACAATGAAGTTAACTTTGGCTTGTGATCACAGGACAGTTGATGGAGTAACTGGTTCTTTATTTTTAGAAACACTTAAAGGTTATATTGAAAACCCTGTTACTATGCTAGTTTAAAAACTATTTTATGAAAAATGTCATTATAACGGGAGCTAGCAGGGGAATTGGTTTTGATCTCGTAAAAGTTTTTAGTTATAATAATTATAATATTATAGTTCTATCAAGAAATATTTCTCCTACTATTGGAATTAAAAATGTAAAGTCATTTAGCACCGATTTGTCCTCTCCAAAATCAATAAAAAAATCAATTGATTTTATAAATTCAGAATTTGAATCAGTTGACATTTTAATTAATAATGCAGGAATGCTTGTAAATAAGCCTTTTTCGGAAACAACATTTAATGATTTTAAAGAAGTATTTTCAGTAAATGTTTTTGGAGTAGCAGAATTAATTAGGCTTATTATTCCAAAATTAAATTCAAATTCTCACATTATTAACATAACTAGTATTGGTGGTTTAGCGAATACAAGTAAATTTTCAGGATTATCTGCATACTCAAGTAGTAAAGGTGCATTGAATATTTTAACCGAAATGCTTGCAGAAGAATTCAAGGAAACTTCAATTAAAATTAACGCTTTAGCATTAGGTGCTGTTCAGACAAAAATGCTTGATGAAGCTTTTCCGGGATATAAGGCTCCAATAACTTCTGTTGAAGTTTCTAAATTCATTTACGATTTTGCTATAAGTGGTTACAAATTTTTTAATGGAAAAACTATTCCAGTTTCTACATCAAACCCATAAAACATGTTGTCAGTTTATAATTATATTCCAAAGAATTCTAATATATTAATTTCTGATCTTATTAATAAAGATAATTTAAGCATCAAAATCGTAAATACAAGAAAAACAAAACATGGAGATTTTAGAAAACAAAAAAATGGAAAATTTCAAATCACTATTAATAAAATTGAAAATGAGTATCGTTTTTTAATAACTCTTGTTCACGAGCTTGCACATTTTAAGGCGATTAATGATTTTGAATATTCAACAAGCCCTCATGGAATAGAATGGAAAAAAACGTATAAGAAAATAATGCTTCCTTTTTTACGTAGTTCAATCTTTCCAGAAGAAATTTTAAAACCATTAGCAAAACACATGATTAATCCTTCAGCTACAACTGATTCTGACATCGATTTAGTATTAGGATTGAATAAATATGATTTAAATAATGATAACAAAAAATTTCTTTTTCAATTAAAAGATAATTCTAAGTTTGAATATAATGATAAAAGAATTTTTATTAAAATTTGTAAAAGAAGAAAAAGATATATTTGTAAAGAATTAAATACAGGAAAAAAATATTTATTTTCACCTGTTGCTAGAATATTAGAAAAATGAAAATTGTTGCTGTTAGCGGTTATTTTGATCCAATTCATGTAGGTCATTTAGAATATTTACGTTTATCAAAAAAATTGGGAGACAAATTAGTTGTAATTGTAAATAATAATCATCAGTGCGTTTTAAAAAAAGGCAAGCCATTTATGGATGAAAAAGATAGGGTTGAAATTGTTCGTTCGCTTGAAATGGTTGATGAAGTTTTTTTATCAATTGATCATGACAAATCTGTTTGTAAATCTTTAGAAAAAATAAAGCCACATATTTTTGCAAATGGTGGAGATAGATCGATTAGAGAAGTGCCCGAATTAATAGTTTGTAAAAAATATAACATTCAAATGACAGACGGCCTTGGAGATAAAATTAGAAGTTCATCAGATTTAACTGGCTTAACTCAAATTTAAAAAGTGGAAAATAAGTTTAATTTTTCAGATGAAGAAAATTTAGATAATTCTTTTAGTGGGAATGCTAAAGGTTTATTAAATTCTTTGATTTATTTTTTAAAAGATGTTTTAGATTTTAGAAAAAACACTGATAAAGATTTTACTATAAATTCCATAAAAGATGACGTTTCCATTAAAGGTCCAAATGCTTGGATTTTAATTTGTTCAATTTTTCTCGCCTCGATTGGTTTAAATGCTAACTCAATACCTGTAGTTATTGGTGCGATGCTTATTTCTCCTTTAATGGGTCCAATTTTAGGATTTGGTTTATCGATTGCAATTAATGATATAGAAACTTTAAAGAAATCTATTCTGAATTTTTCAGTGATGGTAATCCTAAGTGTTTTTACAGCATATCTGTTTTTTTCATTTTTTCCTCTCAGAGAAGAATCTTCAGAATTATTGTCAAGAACAAAACCTGATATAAGAGATGTTTTAATTGCTTTTTTTGGAGGATTAGCTTTGATTATAGCAAAAACAAAAAAGGGGACTATTTCTCCTGTTATTTTTGGAGTAGCGATAGCTACTGCATTAATGCCTCCTTTATGTACTGTTGGTTATGGTTTAGCTGTTGGCAAAGCTTCGTTCTCAATTGGAGCTATGTATTTATTTATGATCAATACTTTGTATATAGTATTGGCCACTTTTTTAATAATAAAATTATTAAAGTTTCCCCTAATTGATTATGTAAATTCCACCAAAAGAAGATTAGTGTCCAGAATGGTGACTTTATTTTCCGTTTTAATGCTAATTCCTGCATTTTATGCTTTTGTTGGAGTATTATATGAGAATAAATTCGAAAATTCAGTTAAAGAATTTTTTGAAAAAGAATTGGATGGAGTTAAAAACAAAGATTTTCTTATAATGAATTCAAAAGTTGAATACAACATTAATGGAAATAGGTTTTTTCCATGGCAAGATAAAAACTCTTCTATTATTTTCAATAGTTTTGGTTTAGAACCAATTTCTAATGATATTATATCACTTTTAAAAACTAAAATCCAGAAATATCCTTATCTATCTTTAACTTCAATTAAATTTAACCAACAGGAGATACAAAATGATTTCAAAGAACAAAAAAGATTTTTAGTCGAGTTAAGAAAAAGAGATTCATTGGACTTAGAAATTAAATCCAAAGAATTAGAGGTTTTGAGAGAAAAACTTAAAAAGTTAGAATTAAAAGAGTTCAATAATAATTTATATAAAACTTTAGTTGAAGATATTAAATTTAATTATGAAGAAGTTTTAGATATTAAATTTCATTTTAATGAATCTTTTAACGATGATCAAAAAATTATTTTTTATATAAAATGGAATGATAGTGCAGAAGAGGAGCTAAGATTAAATTCTTTGAAAAAAATTCGTGAATGGATTAAAATAAAACTTGATTCTGATTTATTTGAGATTCAAAAAATAGAATAATTACAAGTGTTTTCTTACTTTTTTTAACAGTTCAGATGAGTAAACAAAGTCAGTTACTTTTTTATTGTCTGTTTTTAATATTTCTTTATTTGTTCCTTCCCAGTTTTTTTCACCTGAAACCAAAAAAATGATTTTTTCTCCAATTTCTATAACTGAGTTCATGTCGTGTGAATTTATTATTGTAGTAATGTCATACTCTTTGGTTATTTCCTGAATTAATTGGTCAATTACAATTGCAGTTTTTGGATCTAATCCAGAATTTGGTTCATCACAAAAAAGATATTTTGGATTCATAACTATAGCTCTAGCTATTGCAACTCTTTTCTGCATTCCTCCTGAAATTTCTGATGGCAATTTATCAGTTGCTTTAGAAAGTTCAACTCTTTCTATTACTTTTTTTGCTTTTTCAGCAATTTCATCATCACTTTGTTCAGTTAACATGTTTAATGGAAACATTACATTTTCAATCACTGACATGGAATCAAAAAGAGCACTTCCTTGAAATACCATTCCCATTTGTCTTCTTAGTAAGGTCCTATCACTTTCTTTCATGTTTATATTTGAAACTCCATCATAAATTATCTCACCTGAGTCAGGTTCATGTAATCCAAGTAAACATTTTAAAAGGACAGTTTTTCCTGAACCACTTTGACCTATAATAAGATTAGTCTTTCCTTTTTCAAATGTTGTAGAAACTCCCTTTATTATACTTGTTCCCTCAAATGATTTTTTTATGTTTTTTATCTCTATCATCAACTTAACAATAACTGAGTTATAATAAAATTTACAATAATAATTATTATTGAAGTCCACACAAAGGATAGTGTGCTGGCTTTACCTACTTCAAGAGCTCCACCCCTCATATAATAACCATGGTATGATGGAACAGTTGCTAATATTAAAGCAAATAAAATAGTTTTAATATAAGCGTAACTAACATGAAAAGGTTCAAAATCCATTTGAATTCCAGATATGAATGCTTCACTAGGAATTCCTGCAAATGACATGGCAATTAAGCCTCCAAAAATAGCAACAAACATAGCAACTGTAATTACAAAAGGATAAAAAAGAAGTGCAATAATTTTAGGAAAAACAAGATAGTTTAATGGGTTAATTCCCATAACTTCAAGAGCATCAATTTGTTCGGTAACCCTCATAGTACCTATACTTGATGTTATATAAGATCCTACTTTTCCAGCCATTATAATTGACATAAAAGTAGGTGCAAATTCTAAAATAACAGATTGTCTAGTTGCAAAACCGATTAAAGATTTTGAAAGAAAAGGACTGTTTAGATTTAAGGCTGTTTGAATAGCTACAACACCCCCAATAAAGAAAGAAAGTATTGAAATAATTGGAATTGATTCTATAATTAAATCATTTATTTCTTTAAATATTAGTTTTCTTTGAATTTTCCATTTACTGGGTTTAAAAAAAGACATTTTAATCATAATAAAATATCTTCCAATATCACCAAGATAAAACATAATTAAATTTTATAAGTTATTGCATTTATATTCATTCCAGCTCCAACACTTCCAAATAAAACTATATCTCCTTTATTTAATCTGTGGTCATTAAGTTTTTCTTTTTTTACAAGATCAAAAAGTGTTGGTATTGTAGCCACAGAGCTATTGCCGAGTTTGTTTATTGACATTGGAAGAATATTTTCAGGAATTTCCATTTGAAATAATTCATAAAATCTCTTTACTATTGCTTCATCCATTTTTTCGTTTGCTTGATGAAGAAATACTTTTTTTATATCTCGAATTGATTTACCGCTTAACTCTAAACATTCTTTTAGAGCTTTTGGAACATGAATTATTGCAAACTCATATACTTTTCTGCCATTCATTTTAATATATTTTGTTTTAGAATTATTTTCTTCATAAGACTCTCCAAAAAATAAATAAAAAGCTTCTTTATCTGTATATGTACAAGTTTTGTGAGATAGTATTCCTGAATTATTATCTTTCACTTTTTGTATTATAGATGCTCCCGCTCCATCTGAATAAATCATTGAATCTCTATCTCTTTTATCATATGTTCTTGAAAGTGTTTCAGCTCCAATAACTAAACATGTTTTTGCCATTTCAGATTTAATAAATGAATTAGCTTGTATTACACCTTCAACCCAACCTGGACATCCAAAAATAATATCATAGCAAACGCAGTTTGGGTTTTTAATGCCTAATTTAAATTTAACTCTACTAGCTAAACTAGGTAAAATATCAGATTGGTTAGTTCCTTTTTTAATATCTCCAAAATTATGCGCAACAATGATGTAGTCTATTGTTTCTTTGTTAATATTTGCATCTAAAATTGCTTTTTCTGATGCAAAAAAAGCTAAATCTGAAGTCATATGGTGATCTTCTGCATACCTTCTCTCCTTAATACCAGTGATAGACTTGAATTTTTTGATTATTATCTCATTATTAACTTTGAACGAAGATCCATCAGAATTTAAAAAATTTTGATTTAAAAATTCGTTATTTTTCTTAATGACATAAGGAATGTATGAACCAGTTCCAGTAATTTTTACAGCCATTTTTTTATATATAATCTAAGTTATTAAAACTCATTGATATGACTCGATTGGTTCACAAGTACATACTAAATTTCTATCTCCAAATGCATCATCTACTCTTCTAACATATGGCCAAAACTTATTTTTTAAAACATGTGAAGTTGGAAATGCAGCTTTTTGTCTTGAATATGAATATTCCCAATTTTCATCAGCAATCATTTTCATTGTATGAGGAGCATTTTTTAATAAATCAGGGTTTTCATCAATTTCTTTTCGAATTAAAATCATTGCATCACAAAATCTATTTATTTCGTCCAAATTTTCACTTTCTGTTGGTTCGATCATCATTGTACCAGGAACTGGAAAAGAAACAGTAGGGGCATGAAAACCATAATCAATTAATCTTTTGGCAATATCCATAACTTCAATTCCTTTAGATTTATATTCTCTACAATCTATTATAAGTTCATGTGCTGATCTACCACTTTCCCCTTTGTAAAGGATGTCGTAGTGATTTTCAATTCTATTTTTAATGTAGTTTGCATTAAGTATAGCGTATTGAGTTGATAATTTCAAACCTTCAGCACCTAGCATTTTTATATATCCGTATGAAATTACACACGCTAATGCAGATCCCCATGGAGCCCCAGAAATAGATTTTATACTATTTTTTGAACTAACATTAATTATTGGATTGTTTGGCAGAAAAGGAACCAAGTGTTTTGCAACACATATTGGTCCAACCCCAGGTCCACCTCCTCCGTGAGGAATTGCAAATGTTTTATGAAGATTTAAATGACAAACATCTGCGCCAATGATGTAAGGATTAGTTAAACCCACCTGTGCGTTCATATTAGCACCATCCATGTAAACTTGTCCTCCGTGTTTATGAATGGTTCCCGTAATCTCTTGAATAGAAGACTCAAACACTCCATGAGTAGATGGATAGGTTATCATTAATGCAGCCAAATTTTCTTTATGTATTTCAGCTTTTTCTTTTAATTCATCGACATTAATATTTCCGTGTTTATCTGTTCCAATAACTACTACTTTCATTCCCGCCATCACAGCAGAGGCTGGATTAGTTCCGTGAGCAGATGATGGAATTAAGCATATATTTCTGTGTCCGTTAGATGTACTTTTTAAATATTCTCTAATTACCATGAGTCCAGCATATTCTCCTTGAGCACCTGAGTTCGGTTGTAAAGAAGTTCCACTAAAGCCTGTAATTTCGTTTAATTGTCTTTCAAGTTTCTTTAGAAGTTTTTGATATCCTAACGCTTGATCTAAAGGAACAAAAGGATGAATATTATTCCATTTACTCAAACTTATAGGTAACATTTCTGATGCTGCATTAAGTTTCATAGTACAAGAACCTAAAGAAATCATGGAATGAGTCAGGGACAAGTCTTTTCTTTCTAAGTTTTTAATATATCTCATTAATGCTGTCTCTGATTGATATTTATTAAAAACCTCTGAGAGCATGAAATTAGACTTTCTGATTAATTCATCAGGAATTTTTAAGCATTGTTCACTGAATTCTATTTCAAATAAGTCGATATTAAGAGATTTTGCAATTGTGTCTACAATACTTTGAATGTCTTTGATCGAAGTGGCTTCATTTATCGATATTGATATTTCATTGTCGTTTATATAGTTAAAATTTATTTTATTAATTAAAGCAATCTTTTTAATTTTATTAGAGGGTAGTTCAAACCTTAAAGTATCAAAGTAAAATTTGTTTAACTGTTTTACTCCAATTCTTCCAAGGTTATTTTCAAGTAAAACGGCAAGGTTATGAATATTTCTTGCGATTTCTTTTAACCCTTCAGGTCCATGGAAAACACCATACATTCCTGCCATTACAGCTAGTAAAACCTGTGAGGTACAAATATTTGAAGTCGCTCTATCTCTTTTAATATGTTGTTCTCTAGTTTGTAATGCCATTCTTAATGAAGGTTCATTGCCAGCATCTTTTGTAACACCAATGATTCTTCCTGGAATTGACCTTTTGTATTCATCTTTTGTAGCAAAAAATGCTGCATGAGGGCCACCATAACCCAAAGGAATTCCAAATCTTTGTGAAGTTCCAACTACAACGTCAGCGCCAAATTTTGAAGGTTCCTCTAGTAAACAAAGTGAAAGTAAATCTGCTGCTATTACAATTTTAATATTGTTTTCAATTGCTTTAGAACAATATTTCTTAATATCTATAATGTTTCCATAAACACCAGGATATTGAATTATACATCCATATACTTGTTCATCATGATCAAAAGAGTTAATATCATCTTTAATGATATTAATTCCAAGAGGTTCAGCTCTAGTTTCAAGTAAACTGATAGTCTGGGGAAGAGTATTGGAAGAAACAAAAAACTTATTAACATTATTTTTTATTTGATCTTTTGATCTTAGACTAAACAACATTGTCATTGCTTCAGCAGCTGCAGTACTTTCATCAAGTAAAGATGCATTAGCAAGATCCATTCCAGTCAAATCTGAAATAATAGTTTGATAGTTTAGAAGAGCTTCCATTCTTCCTTGAGATATTTCAGCCTGGTAGGGAGTATATGCAGTGTACCAACTAGGATTTTCTAAAATATTTCTTTTAATTACTGATGGAACGATTGACTGATTATACCCCATTCCTATATAAGTTTTAAATATCTTATTTTTTTTGCCAAGTTTTTCAATATGATTTAGATATTCATACTCACTCATAGGTTTATTTAAATTCAAATCCTTTTTTAATCTAATATTCTCAGGAATAGTTTGAGATATTAGGTTTTCAATATTTTCAACACCTATATATTCAAGCATTTTTAATTTGTCCTCGTAATTAATTCCTATATGTCTTTTAGAAAAACTGTTCATTGATAAAAATTAAATTTTCTATAAAAATAACTAATATGAACTACATTAATTTATAATTTTAAAACTTTGATATGAAAGTTTTTAACTTAATTATTAATAGAGTTTAAGTTTATGTTTTTTAGCCTGTGGTTTTACTAAAAAATTTATTTGATTTTTATATAAAATCTAGTTTTCATTTGAGTATAAGTGTTGTTTCTTTGTATTGCGTCAGTGCTTATAAACAAAAATTAGATCTCAGTTTTTTGTTAATAATTTTTTTATTCTGTTCCGCATTAATTACATACAATTTTATTAAATATTGGTCTATTAATAAATACAGTCTAAAAACAAATAAATCGATAGTAAATAGTATCAAAATATTAAGTTTTTTTAGTCTTATTATTTTGTTGATTTTGTGTTTTTTTTTAAATATTGAAACAATTCTATTTGCTGCATTTTTATTTTTAATCTGTTTGTTATATACTTTTCCTTTAGCATTTTCAAAATCCAATCTTAGAAGTGTTGGTAAAATTAAACTGTTTTTAGTTGCTTTTTGTTGGTCTGCTGCTACAATTGTTTTACCAGCTGTAGAAAGTCAAATTCAAAATTTTAATTTAACGTTATCTCTGGCAATTCAATTTTTTATACTAATAATTATTTATACTATTCCATTTGAAATAAGAGATATGAAATATGACTCTAAAGATTTGAAAACAATTCCTCAAATATTAGGAATTAAAAACTCTAAAAGATTGGCTTATTTACTTATTGCTATATTTTACCTTCTTTCATTAGAAAACTTTTCAATTAATTTATTAAAAGAGTCTGATTTATTAATATCTATGATTTTGATATTACTAATTTATTTAACAAAAGAAAATCAATCTAAATATTTTGCAAGTTTCTGGGTTGAGTCAGTACCAATTTATTGGGTTTTAATAATCCTTATAATTAATTAATAGAATCTTTAAGGACTTTGTTTTTTAACTCAATCTTAAATTTTAAAATCTTTTTTGAAATTTTAGAATCATTAATGCCAATAATTTTTGCAGCTAGAATTCCAGCATTTTTAGCGCCATTTAGCGCGACTGTCGCCACTGGCACACCTCCAGGCATTTGAAGTATTGACAAAATTGAATCCCATCCATCAATAGAATTTCTTGATTTAATAGGTACACCAATCACAGGAAGAGGACTAATTGATGCTATCATACCAGGAAGATGTGCTGCACCCCCAGCTCCTGCGATAATAACTGAAAACCCATTTAAGTGAGCATTTTTACCATATTCCATCATTTTTTCAGGTGTTCTATGTGCTGATACTATTTCTACTTCATTTTTAATACCAAATTCGTTTAAAATATCAACAGCTTCTTTCATCACTGGATAGTCTGATTTACTTCCCATAATAATTCCAACTTTTCCCATATTTAAACAGCTTTAATTTTAATTAATTCTTTAATATTTTTTGCCTTTTTCAAACCTTCTTTTAAATCATTATCGACAACTGTAATATGACCCATTTTTCTATTTGGTTTTGTCTTCTTTTTACCATAAATATGAATTTTAACGTTATTATATTTCATAGCTTCTTCAATTCCTTCATATATGACATTTCCAGAATATCCGTTTGATCCTACTAAGTTAGCCATAATTGCATAAAAATTTGATTTAGAACATCCTAGAGGAAGATTTAGAATTGAATTAATATGTTGATCAAATTGCGAATTAATACAATTTTCAATAGAATAGTGAGCACTATTATGAGGTCTTGGAGCAACTTCATTTACTAAAATTTCCTCATTTTCTGTTAAAAACATTTCAACAGCTAATAAACCTACTTGTTTAAATGAATTAGAAACATTTAATGCTATCTGTTTTGCTTTTTCACTTACATCTTCATTAATTTGAGCTGGACATATTACAAATTCAACTTGATTTGAAATTTCATTAAACATCATTTCGACAATTGGAAAAATCTCAATTTCTCCACTTTCATTTCTAGCAATGGTAGTAGCCAATTCTTTTTTAAATGGAATCATTTTTTCAATTATAAATTCACCTTCTGGTAAATCTTTAAGATCTTCTTCTGTCTTTAAAACCTTAACACCATAACCATCATATCCAAATTTTGTTTTTTTCCACACACATGGAAATTTAAGATTATTAACATTTAAGTTAGAAAGTGAGCTATAGTAAGAGAAACTTGCAGTTGGAATATTATTTTTAATTAAAAATTCTTTTTGAAGATTCTTGTCTTGAATGATTCTTAGTGTAGATGAATTAGGGAAAACCTTAATTCCTTCATTTTCAAGCTTCTTTAGCGCATCAATATTTATGTGTTCAATTTCATAAGTTACTAAATCACATTGTTTTCCAAAATCATAAACAGAATTAAAATCCATTAAATCTCCTTTAGTAAAACTAGAACATAAGTTTCTACATGGTGAATCGTCACTTGGATCCAATATGTTTGTTTTTATACTTAGCCTTGAAGTCACTTGACACAACATTTTACCTAACTGTCCTCCTCCAATAATTCCTAATGTAAAATTTGATGCTAAGTAGTTCATTAGATCTATTTTCAGGCAAAAATACATTAAAATGTTATTACGTATAAAATTATTTAAATATTGATTTTAAGGTATATTTGTTTTATTAATTTAAGTAGAATGATTAATTTAATTTTATTTGGCAAGCCTGGGTCAGGAAAAGGAACTCAAGCAAAGTTTGTAAAAGAAAAATATGATTTAGTTCACATTTCTACCGGAGATGTTTTTAGGTTTAATATATCAAAAAACACAGATTTAGGTTTATTAGCAAAATCTTACATGGAAAAGGGTGATTTAGTACCTGATGAAGTAACTATTAAAATGCTTGAATCTGAGGTAGAAAATTTTCCTAACGCGAAAGGCTTTATTTTTGATGGATTTCCAAGAACAACTACTCAAGCTCAAATTTTAGATAATTTTTTAGATTCAAAAAACATGAGTATTTCAATGACCATTGCATTAGATGTTGATGAAGATTTATTAATAGATAGATTAATAAAAAGAGGAAAAGAAAGTGGAAGAATAGATGATCAAGATAGATCGAAAATTCAAAATAGATTTGATGAATATAACAATAAAACTGCCCCATTAATCAATTTTTATAAAGCTCAAAATAAGTTTTTTAAAGTTAATGGAGTAGGAGATGTTGATCAGATTAGCAATAGAATATTTAATACTATTGAAAAAAAAACCTGATGACTGAAGGTAATTTCGTAGATTATGTCAAGATTAATATTTCCTCTGGAAATGGAGGAAAAGGTTCAGCTCATTTTAGACGTGAAAAATTCATAACGAAAGGTGGACCTGATGGAGGAGATGGTGGTAGAGGAGGTAATGTTATTATTATTTCAGATAAGTCATTATGGACTCTATATCATTTTAAATTTCAGAAACATTTTAAATGTGGTCATGGAGGTGATGGATCAAAAAATAGAAGTACCGGTTCTGATGGAAAAGATGTAAAAATAAAAGTTCCTTTAGGCACAGTTATTAAGGATGCTGAATCAAATAAAATAATTTATGAAACAATTGAGGATGGGGAGGAAAAAATTATTTTAGAAGGAGGAAAAGGTGGTTTGGGAAATTGGAATTTTAGATCGTCTACAAATCAAGCTCCTAGATATTCACAACCTGGACTTAAAGGAAAAGAGATGCAACTTACTTTAGAGCTTAAATTATTGGCAGATGTTGGTTTAGTTGGACTTCCAAATGTTGGAAAATCTACTTTATTGAAAACACTAACTTCAGCTAAACCCAAAATTGGCAATTATGAGTTTACTACATTAAAACCAAATTTAGGTATTGTTGAATATAGAAATTTTAAATCATTTGTTATTGCTGATATTCCAGGAATAATTGAGGGTGCCTCTGAAGGCAAAGGTCTTGGTCATTATTTTTTAAGACATATTGAAAGAAATTCAGTTTTGTTGTTTTTGCTTTCGGCAGATTCCAAAGATATTGTTAAAGAATATGAAGTCTTATTAAATGAATTAAAAAAATACAATCCAGAACTTATTGATAAACAAAGGTTGATAGCCATTTCTAAATCTGATCTTATAAATCAAAAAGATGTAGAAAAAATAAAAAATAAGATTTCCTCTTGTATTAAAAATATTCCTTTCGAGTTTATTTCTTCTGTTTCTAACAAAGGTCTTGTCGAAATAAAAGATATGATGTGGAAAGTATTGAATGAAGATGTGTAAATTTTATTATAGTTGCATATGAATATTCATTTTATAGCAATTGGAGGTAGTGCAATGCACAATTTAGCTATAGCTTTACATCTAAAAGGGCATCGTATTTCAGGAAGTGATGATTCTATTTTTGAACCATCTAAATCAAGATTAGAAAAATATGGTCTTCTTCCTGAAAAAACAGGATGGGATGCAGAAATAATTAAGAAAGATTTAGATTGTGTCATCCTTGGAATGCACGCTAAAAACGATAATCCTGAGCTATTAGAAGCTATAAATAAATCAATAAAAATTTATTCCTACCCTGAATTTATCTTTGAGATGTCAAAAAACAAAACAAGGGTTGTTATTGGCGGAAGTCATGGTAAAACATCAATTACTGCAATGGTTTTACATGTTTTAAAAGAAAACGATATTTCAGTTGACTATATGGTTGGTGCTCAATTAAAAGGCTTTGATACAATGGTAAATATTAACGATGATAATGAATTTATGTTATTAGAAGGAGATGAATATCTTTCTTCTCCGATCGATAGAAGACCAAAATTTCATATTTATAAACCTAATATTGCACTACTAAGTGGGATCTCATGGGATCATATCAATGTTTTTCCGACTAAGGAGGATTATAAAAAGCAATTTGAAATATTTCTTGAAACTATCACCTCTGGAGGTGTAATTGTTTATAATAGTTCTGATTCTGAAGTTGATGAATTAGTAAATAATTGTTCTAATTCAATACGAAAGCTTGATTACAAAATTCCTAATTATTTTATTGATAATGGAATTTCTTATTTATCAACCGATGAGGGTGATTTACCCTTGAAGTTTTTTGGTGAACATAATTTACTTAATCTATCAGGAGCAAAAATTATTTGTCAGTTAATGGGTGTTCAAGAAGAAGAGTTTTATCAATCTATTTTAACTTTTGAAGGAGCAGATAAACGATTGGAACCATTATTATTTTTAAAAGACAGGGCTTTTTATAAAGATTTTGCTCACTCACCCAGTAAAGTTAGGGCAACCAATGATGCTTTAAAAAATCAATTTAAAGAAAGAAAATTAATTTCACTATTTGAACTACATACGTTCAGTAGTTTAAATGAAAATTTTATTAGTGAATACAAAGATTCTTTAATTAATGCTGATATTAAAATTATATATTATGACCCTAATATTGCTAAAAAGAAAGGACATGAGTCTCTAAGTGATAATAAAATCAAAGAAGCATTCAATGATAATCAACTAATTGTTTTTTCAAAATCTGAAGATCTAAAAATGTACTTATTTGAACAAAGTTATTTCCAAACAAATCTTCTTTTCATGAGTTCAGGAAATTATGCATCTCTGGATTTGGATGAAATAAAATTTTTTTTAACAAACAATTGACTTGTGGATTCAGTTAAACATATTTTTTTTGATTTAGATCATACTCTTTGGGATTTTGAAAAAAATTCTGCCTTAACTTTCAAGTATTTGTTAGAAAAGTACAATATAAATGTTTCTCTTAATAGTTTTTTAACTGTTTATATGCCTATAAATTTTTCACTCTGGGACTTATATAGAGATGAAAAAATAACTAAAGAATATTTAAGATTCAATAGGTTAAAATCTACTTTTGACAAATTAAATATAAATGTAAATTCAAATATAATTGATAAGATCTCTGAGGACTACATCAAGCATCTTCCAGATAACAATTATTTACTACCCAACACCTTTAGAGTTTTAGAATATTTATTTCCTAAATATACCTTACATATAATTACAAACGGATTTAAAGAGGTGCAGAACTCTAAAATTATAAATTCTGGTTTAAATAAATATTTTAGCTGCATTATAGATTCAGAAACGGTTGGTGTAAAAAAACCTCATTCTAAAATTTTTAAACATGCTTTTTTAATTTCAAATTCAAATCAATTGAACGAATGTTTGATGATTGGAGATAGTTTAGAAGCTGATGTTAAAGGTGCATTAAATTTTGGATTTAATGCAATTCATTTAACCTCTTCTGAACCGAAGAATAATGGTGAGTACTTGACTATTAAGAACTTAATTGAGTTAAAAAAAATATTATAATATTTTAGAAAGTTCAGAAATAAAAATTGCAGATGCAACAGAAACATTAAGGGATTCTACCTTTCCTTTCATTGGAATTTTTAAAGTTTGATCACTTAATTTTAGAATAGATTTTGAAATACCTTTCCCTTCAGAACCCATTACAATTGATGTTTTTTTATTGAATTTATGATTGAAAATTGACACACTGCTTTTTTCATCTGCAGAAACAATCTTTATAGAGTTTGCTTTAAGAAGAAAAATGGCATCCTTAATATGATTTATTTTAAATATAGGTAGATTAAATATTGCTCCTGATGATGCTTTGATTGTTTCGCCATTTATTGGAGAACTTCCAGATTTAGAAACAATGATTCCATTAATTCCAAAACATTCACATGTTCTAACAATTGCACCAAAATTTTTTGTATCAGTTATGTTATCAAGAATTAAAAAATTATAATTACCTTTTTCTATAAAGGATTCAAGTGAAATCAAATCATATATTTCAACCGGAGAAATTCTAGCAACAATACCTTGATGTATTCCTTTTGCAAGTTTGTTTAATTTTTCAACTGGAACAAAGGATATATTAATATTTTTTTTATTAATTTTTTGTAAAATATTATCCATTGACTGATTTTTTCTATCAATAAAAATTTTATCAATCTGAGTGTTCTTTTCAATCGCTTCAAGTACTGATCTTTTGCCAAAAATAATCATACAACATTATTTATAAAAAAAACACTCCCGTGGGAGTGTTTTTTATTTAATTAAATATCAATATTTATTGATTCCACCAAATTTTGGAAGAATTTGAATCAGTAGCAGGTGATAAACCTGTTACTCCAATAGCCCAGTTTATTGGGTTTATTGTGTTTTCTTCAGTTGGGTAAGGGAATCTTTCAGGAATACTTCCGTTATTAAATGGTTCTGGAGAAGGAAGAAGTTTTGGAAATCCAGTTCTTCTTTGTTCAGCCCATGCATCATAACCACTTGGGAAAAGTGCAATCCATTTTTCTTCACCAATAACTTGAGCAGTTCCAACTACACTTGCATTATCTAACCTAGCATCAGCGTAAGCAGTAGCTTTTGCGCTATCTACTCCCCATTGATTAAATGATTCAAGTATACCACTCTTAAGGAATGCTTTTGAATCTAAATTTACCCACCCTAGTTCTGCAGCTTCAGCAATCATTAAGTGAGTGTAAGCAGCAGGGTAAACCGTTAATGCTTTATCTGAATTAGAAATATCAGTATTAATTTTTGCAGTTGCACTAAAACCAGCATTATCTGCGTAACCATAAGGCATTCCTTGTCCTAGAGGATCAGTAGAGTAAGCATAAATTCTATCATCAAAAGTTACGTTAGAAGTAATGTTAGCGCCACCTGCTACTCCATGCATTACATCAGTAAGAGTTCTTGATAACCAGAAATCACCAGGTCTTAAACTAGACCATGGATTAGTAACACCACCAGTTACATCTGGTGTAAATATAAAGTTATCAGCGTTTGATGTAATAGGTCCAGAAGCTAAAGCAGCTGCAAATTCAGCAGAAGCGTTTCCACCTTTTTTGGACATTTGAAGAGCTAAACTCATGATTAAACTGTTAGCATACTTTTTCCATTTTGTAATGTCGCCACCATAAATAATATCAGCAGTTGCAGTGAATGAACTTGAGCTTAACATATCTCTAGCAGCTTTAGCTCTAGAAATTAGATCAGCATAAATGTCCGCTTGCTTACTGTATTCTGGAGATGGATTTTCAGATGCTTTTAATGCAGCAGTATAAGGAACATCTCCAAATGAATCAGTAAGTCTTTTCCAAATCATTACTGAAAAAATTTCAGAAATAGCTTTAATATTAGACATGTCTCCTCTAATATCTGATTCTAATTCATTAACTGCCTTTAAGTTCATTAATGATGTATAATAGTTACCCCAAAACCCTGGAGCTTCATTATATCTTTGTTCATCAGTATACTGATTTTGTGTTTGATACTGTGCATATAAGGTTGCATTTGATAGATAAAATCTACCACCAGCACTGAAAAACTGAATTTGTCCAGCTCTCAATAATGCATCAGCATTACCTTCTGTTGATGAATATGGATTTTGATTTAAATCTCCATATTCTACATTCTCACATGATATTGTTGTGATGAATATTGATAATATTAAAAAAGTTATTTTTTTCATTTTTTTAAATTTAAAAAGTTAATTTCATGTTTAAACCAATGCTTGATGTACCTGGTAATTGACCATTTTCACCGTATTGAGTTGAAAACTGTGATGGATCCCAGTTATGATAATTATCATCAGATGTTGAAATTAACCATACGTTTTTAGCAATTAATCCTAATTGTAGTCCTTTTATTATTTCATTATTAAGAGGAACGTTATAATTCAAGCTAAGTTCTGAAAGTTTGAAATAACTTGCATCGTGAACGAAAGGATCTGCAATTCTATTAGAGTATTGTTGATTGAAGTGTGTAACAGCATCTTGATATATGTCAACTGCAGTTCCATTAGCTGTAACTCCTGTAACGTGAACTCCACCACCATCTGCAACAGCATCTCTAATTGGGTTACCCTTGTCATTATTACCAACTGTATTAATTGTTAAACCAGAATAAGTACCCCAGTTCTCAGTTAATGAAAAGAATTTTCCTCCCTTTTGATATGTAAATGTAGTATTTAATGTAAGGTCTTTCCAAGTAAGAGATGAGAAAATACCACCTGTAAAATCTGGAAGAACACTTCCTAAAGATTTTCCTTTAGTTACTGTCCATAAACCATCATCTGTTAAAATTAAGTTGCCATTTGCATCCCTATTTCTTTCAGCACCAACTAACTGTCCCCATTCTTCACCAACTCTATTTGTTAAAGTAACAAAGCTAAATGACGAAGTAGCTAAAGCATATGAATCTAATCCATCAGCTATCTTTAGCACTTTAGTAGTGTTGTCAGCAAAGTTTACATTTAAGTTCCAGTTCCAATCATCGGTTCTTATAGGATTAACGCCTAAAACAAGCTCAATTCCTTTTCTATTAACTAAACCAGAGTTTGTTACAAGTGAACTAGCACCAGTTGATGATGGTAAATCAGCATTTATGATCTCATCTTTTCTGTCTTCATCATAGAAAGTTGCATCAAAAGAAACTCTGTTATTAAAGAAACTAGTGTTTAAATTAATTTCTAAAGAATTTGATTTTGCTACACTAATATCATTACTAACTGGGTTAGAAGACACAAATTGAAGTGGTTTAGATCCATAAGTTCTTCCTGAAATAGAATATGTAGGATTTAAAGAATAGGCAGCTACATTTGTTCCAACCATAGCGTAGTTTGAAGATAATTTAACCAAATCAACATCATCTCCAAAGTCGATGATTTCACTAGCTATAAAAGATAAACCTACAGATCCAAATATGTTTCTATTTGATGAATCTGTTCCTATTCTGTCTAATCTACTGTCCCAAGTGCTGTTAATATCTCCTGTTAACGTTAGGAAATTTTTATAAGTAGTTGAAACTCTAGCAAAAAGCTCATTAGTTCTATATCTAACTTCGCTTAGACCAGGATTAACTCTTTCTCTTGAGTTTGCAAACGTGTATAAATCAGGAATAACTAATCCAACTTGATCTCCACCTCCAGGATTTCCACCTATACTCATATTTGCGCTAGTACTTCTGAAATCATAGTTTTTATGTTGAAATCCAAAAAGTGCATTTAAATCAAAGTCTGCATAAGAGTCGTTAAAAGTTAAAGTTTGTCTAACAATTGTATTGATTAAATTACTTTTAGTTTCTCCAAATGAATTCACCCATGCAGTATAAAGGTTTGGATCACTAGAATATTCTAAGAAATATGGAACTCTATAACCTCTATTTTGTGAATACGAATTAATTGACGTGATAAAATTATATTGTAAATTCTCGCTTATATCATATGAAGCATGAACATCACCAACTAAAGTATTGTATTCATTAGTTGATTTATAATTTTCTAACCAAGTGTATGGGTTTAACCAGAAAGTAGGTTTTTTATAATCATACAAGCTGTAGTATAATGGGTTCCACCAGTTCCAACTTGTATTATATCCATCAGGTGTAGTTAAGTCTTTTAATTCTCTAACTTTTTTCATGTCTGTTCCACGGTCAAACCATGAATTAAACATACCAGATGTTTGATTTCCATATCCGTCATCGAAATCACCTTCTATTTCAGTAGACGTGAAATTCACATTAGCCCCCAAAGAGAATTTACTTGTTAAATCACTATCGTAGCTAATTTTTAGAACATCACGATTTAAATTTGAATAAGGAAGTAAACCAGATTGATCAGTTCTTGTAAAACTTAATAAGGCTGTATTTTTTTCACCACCTCCACTAACTGTTACGCTTGTCTTTGAAGTTACTGCGTCATCGTAAAAATCCTTTACGTTATTAGGTTGTGCTGAATATGAACTAGTTTGTCCATAGTATGGTGAGTCAGGAAACCAATTGTACCAAGCAACGTATGGTTGGTCATCAAATTTTGGTCCCCAGCTTTCATCAGCATAAGATCTGAAAATATATCTTTGTCCATCAAGTGGGAAAAATATTGGATCCATCCATGAATATTGGTCTTTACTAAATGTTCTCCATTCAGCCTCTCCATTATAACCTTGTCCATATTCGTTTTGATATGTTGGTAAGTTTGAAACTTCATCCATAGTTATAGATTGAGAAACTTCTACCTTAAATGAATTTTTCGATCCTTTTTTAGTAGTTATTACTACAACACCATCTGCAGCATCTAAACCATATAAAGCGGCACCATTTGGTCCCTTTAAAACATTGATGCTAGCAATATTATCAATATCAACATTGTCTGGATTAGATGGAACACCGTCAATAACAAAAACTACTCCAGATCTTCCTTTTAATGAAATAGCGCCTCTTAAATAAAGAGTACCTTGTTGACCTAGTTTAGATCCAGCCTGAAAAGCACCTTGAACACCGGCAACTTTTCCTGCGATAGCATCTCTAATGTTTGTTGTTTGAGAAATGTTGATTTCACTTTCAGATAATTGTTGTGTAGAATAACTTAATTTAAGTTTATTCTCTTCAATACCTAAAGCAGTAACTACTACTTCATCTAATTCATTATCAGGTGAAAGTGATACATTAATTGTTGCTGAGGATCCAACTGCAATTTTTTGAGTAGCAAAACCTACATAACTAAATGAAAGAATATCTCCTTCAGAAGCTACAATAGAATAAACCCCATCAAAATCAGATGTTACACCGGTTGATGATCCTTCAACAATCACCGTTGCGCCAGGAAGTGGAAGTCCTGAACTGTCAGTTACAGTTCCGGAAACACTCTTTTGACCAACGCTCCATTGAAACATTATCATAAATGATAACGTAAAAAGCTTTAATAAATTTGTTTTCATATTTTTTATTAAGTTATTATTTGAATCTGCAAAAATGTTAATAAAAAGTTAATAAAACAACGTAATTGCATAAAAATATTAAATTCTTAAGTTTTTTTTAAAAAAAACAACTATTTATTGTTGATTTAATAAAAAAAAATTACTTATTTAAATAATTGTTTATTTTTAATGTCATAAAATTGACTTTTTTTATTAATACAATAAAGTGTGTTTTTTTTCTACAACTCATAAAATTTAAAAATTCAATTACAAAATGTATTACAATAACCAATTTAATATTGTTCAATTCTAATTTTTTTTTTTAAAAAATAGTTTAAAGTTTTTAATTTAATTTCATCACTTAAGTACACAAATCACATAAAAATCATTTTTTTTTAGCAATGGGTTTGATTAATTGTAAAATTAAATTACATTTGCACGCCCAAATAAGGGAAAATAAATAGTTTAATATGCCTACAATATCGCAGTTAGTGAGAAAAGGAAGAAATAAGATTACTAAAAAAAGTAAATCTGCTGCTTTAATTTCGTGTCCACAGAAAAGAGGTGTTTGTACTAGAGTATATACGACAACACCTAAAAAACCTAATTCCGCAATGAGAAAAGTTGCAAGGGTTAGATTAACTAATGGTACCGAAATTAACGCTTATATTCCAGGTGAAGGACACAATTTACAAGAACATTCAATTGTTCTTGTAAGAGGAGGAAGGGTTAAGGATCTTCCTGGTGTTAGATATCATATTGTTAGGGGTGCTTTAGATACTGCAGGTGTTGCAGGAAGATTACAAAGAAGATCTAAGTACGGAGCTAAACGTCCGAAAAAGTAGATTATAATAATGATGTTCATTGAGTTGAACCTCTCTAAAATATTAAATAAATGAGAAAAAGTAAGGCAAAGAAAAGACCATTACTACCAGATTCAAGGTTTAATGATCAACTTGTAACTAGATTTGTCAACAACTTGATGTGGGATGGTAAAAAATCCACTGCTTTTAAAATATTCTATGATGCTATTGACATTATAGATCAGAAAAAACAAAACGATGAAAAGACTGCTCTTCAAGTTTGGAAGGACGGTCTTTCTAATGTTATGCCACATGTCGAAGTTAGAAGTAGAAGAGTTGGTGGTGCTACCTTTCAAATTCCAATGCCAATTCGTCCTGATAGAAAAATCTCTATGGCCATGAAATGGTTAATTTCATTTTCAAGAAAAAGAAATGAAAAATCTATGGCTTTAAAACTTGCGTCAGAAATTCTTGCTGCTGAAAAGGAAGAAGGTGCTGCAGTAAAGAAAAGAGTTGATGTTCATAAAATGGCTGAAGCTAACAAGGCATTTTCACACTTTAGATTCTAAATTAAATGGCTAGAGATTTAAAATATACAAGAAATATTGGTATTGCCGCTCACATTGATGCAGGAAAAACCACGACAACTGAACGAATTCTTTTTTATACCGGTGTTAGTCATAAAATTGGAGAGGTTCATGATGGTGCTGCTACAATGGATTGGATGGAGCAGGAACAAGAAAGAGGTATTACTATTACTTCTGCTGCAACTACATGTACATGGGATTTTCCAACAAATCAAGGTGAAAAACTTCCTGAATCCATGCCTTACCACTTTAATATAATAGATACCCCAGGTCACGTTGACTTTACTGTTGAAGTGAATAGATCCCTTCGTGTTTTAGACGGGTTGGTTTTCTTGTTTAGTGCAGTTGATGGGGTTGAACCTCAATCTGAAACAAACTGGAGATTAGCTGATAATTACAAAGTACCAAGAATGGGATTTGTTAATAAGATGGATAGACAAGGCTCAAACTTTTTGAATGTTTGTACACAAATCAAAGAAATGCTGGGTTCTAACGCAGTTCCAATAGTTTTACCTATTGGTGAAGAAGATAATTTCAAAGGAATAGTTGACTTGGTTAAAAACCAGGCAATAGTTTGGAAGGAAGAAAAAATGGGTTCAACTTTTGATATTATTGACATTCCCTCTGAAATGAAGGATGAAGTTGATGAATTCAGAGCTAACTTGATTGAAGCTGTTGCAGAATATGATGATGCTTTACTTGAAAAGTTCTTTGAAGATCCTGATTCAATTACAGAAGATGAGGTTCATGAAGCATTGAGAAAAGCTACTCAGGATATGAGTATTATTCCAATGATATGTGGATCTGCATTTAAAAATAAAGGTGTACAATTTTTATTAGATGCTGTTTGTAGATATTTACCATCTCCTCTTGACAAAGAGGCCATTATTGGAACTGATCCTAAAACAGAAAACGAAATTTCAAGAAAACCATCTGTTAACGAACCTTTTTCTGCTTTAGCGTTTAAAATTGCAACTGATCCATTTGTTGGAAGATTAGCTTTTTTTAGAGTCTATTCTGGTAAGCTAGATGCTGGATCATACGTTTTAAATAACAGATCAGGAAACAAAGAACGTATTTCAAGAATTTTCCAAATGCATGCCGATAAACAAAATGCAATTCCATTAATTGAGGCTGGAGATATTGGTGCTGCAGTTGGATTTAAAGATATAAAAACTGGCGATACCTTATCTGCTGAAAAGAATCCTATTGTTTTAGAAAGCATGGTATTTCCAGATCCTGTAATTGGTATAGCTGTAGAACCTAAAACGAAGGCTGATGTTGATAAGTTAGGAATGGCTTTAGGTAAGCTTGCTGAAGAAGATCCTACTTTTCAGGTTAAAACAGATGAGGCTTCGGGCCAGACTATCATTTCTGGAATGGGTGAATTACACCTTGATATTCTTGTTGATAGACTAAAAAGAGAATTTAAGGTTGAAGTAAACCAAGGGCAACCGCAAGTTGAATATAAGGAAGCTATCACTGCCTCTGCTGACCATAGAGAAGTTTATAAAAAACAATCTGGTGGTAGAGGAAAGTTTGCAGACATCGTGTTTACAATTGAACCTGCTGAAGAAGGAAAAACAGGATTAGAATTTGTAAATCTTATTAAAGGTGGTAATATTCCTCGTGAATTTATTCCATCTATTGAAAAAGGATTTAAAGAAGCTATGAAAAATGGTCCTTTAGCAGGCTTTGAAATGGATGCTATGAAAGTTACCTTAAAAGATGGTTCTTTCCATGCTGTTGATTCTGATTCACTTTCTTTTGAGCTTGCTGCCAGGATAGGATTCAAAAATTCTGCAAAATTGGCGAAGTCTGTTATTATGGAGCCCATAATGAAGCTTGAGGTTCTAACACCTGAAGAAAACATGGGGGATGTTGTTGGAGATTTAAATAGAAGAAGAGGACAAGTAAATAGTATGTCTGATAGAGCTGGTTCTAAAGTTGTTAAAGCTTTAGTTCCACTTTCCGAAATGTTTGGTTATGTTACCGCTCTTAGAACTTTAAGTTCTGGTCGTGCGACATCAACGATGGAGTTTGATCACTATGAGGCAACTCCTCAAAATGTTTCTGAGCAAGTTATAAAATCAATTAAAGGAGAAACCGAATAATACCAATATAATGAGTCAAAAAATTAGAATAAAATTAAAATCATACGACTTCAATTTGGTTGATAAGTCTGCCGAGAAAATCGTAAAGACTGTTAAAACTACTGGGGCAATCGTAACTGGACCAATTCCATTACCAACACACAAGAAAATTTTTACTGTGTTAAGATCTCCTCATGTGAATAAAAAATCAAGAGAACAATTTCAATTGTCTTCATATAAAAGATTATTGGATATATACAGTTCGTCTTCAAAAACTATAGACGCTTTAATGAAGTTGGAACTTCCAAGTGGAGTTGAAGTTGAAATTAAAGTTTAATTTAAAAATTTAAGAAATGTCCGGGTTGATAGGAAAAAAAATAGGAATGACAAGCATATTTGATGAAATGGGAAGAAATATCCCTTGTACTGTCATTGAAGCTGGTCCTTGTGTTGTTACTCAAATTAAAACAAATGAGGTTGACGGTTATAATGCTGTACAATTAGGTTTTAATGACAAAAAAGAAAAACATTCAAATAAAGCTGAAGCTGGCCATTTTTCAAAATCTAAATCTACAGTTAAATGTAAACTGGTAGAATTTGAAAATTTTGACCAAGAATTAAATCTTGGAGATTCGATTTCTGTTGATCATTTTACTGAGGGAGAATTTGTTGATGTGTCTGGAAATTCTAAGGGTAAAGGATTTCAGGGAGTTGTAAAAAGACACGGTTTTGCTGGTGTTGGACAATCTACTCATGGTCAACATAACAGATTAAGAGCTCCTGGATCTATTGGTGCAGCATCATATCCAGCAAGAGTTTTTAAAGGTATGAGAATGGCTGGTAGAATGGGTAATGAAAAAGTTACCGTGCTAAATTTGAGAGTTTTAAAAGTTGTTTCTGAGAAAAATTTAATCCTTTTGAAAGGATGTGTCCCAGGTCACAAAAATTCTTATGTAATAATTAGAAAATAATGAAAGTATCTGTTTTAAATATCAAAGGTAAAGAAACTGGAAGATCAGTTGAACTTTCAAAATCTATTTTTGAAATTAAACCAAATGATCACGCTGTGTATTTAGATGTTAAAAGATTTTTGGCAAATAACCGTCAAGGAACTAATAAAACTAAAGAAAGAGCTGAGATAGCTGGTAGCACAAGAAAAATTAAAAAACAAAAAGGAACAGGTACTGCTAGAGCAGGTAGTATTAAAAATCCGCTTTTTAGAGGTGGAGGCACAATTTTTGGACCAAGAGTTAGATCTTATTCTCAAAAACTTAATAAAAATGTTAAGAAACTTGCAAGAAAGTCAGCTTTTAGTATCAAGATGAAAGAAAAAGCAATATCGGTTATTGAGGATTTTGATTTTGATACTCCAAAAACTAAATCATTTATTGATGTTTTAAATGCATTAAAATTATCTGATAAAAAAGCTCTATTTGTTTTAGGTAATGTTAATAAAAACATTTTCCTGTCATCTAGAAATTTAAAACGAACTAGTGTGGTCACTAATTCTGAAATAAGTACGTATAATATAATGAATGCCCAACATTTAGTTTTGTTGGAAAGTTCTTTAGAGCAAATTGAATCAAATTTAAGTTAATATGAATATTTTACTTAAGCCTTTAATTACAGAGAAAGCTAATGCTGATAGTGAGTTGAAAAATAGATTTACCTTTTTGGTAGATACTAACGCTAACAAAATTCAAATAAAAAAGGCAGTGGAAGATACTTATGGTGTTTCTGTAGACAAGGTAAGAACCTTGAGATATGGTGCTGAAAGAAGAACAAGATATACAAAAACGGGAATTCAAAGAGGAAAATCTGTCACTACAAAAAAAGCGATAGTTCAAATTTCAGATGGGGATACAATTGATTTTTATAGTAAACTTTAAAATAATATAAGATAATGTCAGTTAAAGCGTTAAAGCCGATTACACCAGGACAAAGAGGAAAAGTTGTTAATGGATTTGATACCATTACAACTAATAAGCCAGAAAAAAGCTTACTTGTTCCAAAAAAACGATCTGGTGGTCGAAATAGTCAGGGAAAAATGACTATGAAGTATATCGGAGGAGGACATAAAAAAAGATATAGATTAATAGATTTCAAAAGAGATCGTCACGATGATAGTGCTGAGGTTCTTTCTATCGAATATGACCCAAATCGATCTGCATTTATTGCTTTAACTAAGTTTGATGATAATGAAAAAAGATATATCGTTGCCTTAAAGGGATTAAAAGTAGGTGATAAGATTATTTCTGGTTCAAAAAAGTCGCCTGATATTGGAAATTGTATGCCTTTATCTGATATTCCATTAGGGACTGTAATTTCATGTATCGAAATGCATCCAGGTAAAGGAGCTTCTATTGCTAGAAGTGCAGGATCTTTTGCCCAATTAATGGCAAAAGATGGAAAATTTGTTACAGTAAAGCTTCCATCTGGTGAAACCAGACTTATTTTATCTACGTGCTATGCTACTATAGGATCTGTATCAAATTCAGATCATCAGTTAACTGTTTTTGGTAAAGCTGGATCAAAAAGATGGTTAGGTAGAAGACCTAGAACACGTCCAGTAGCCATGAACCCAGTTGATCATCCAATGGGTGGTGGAGAAGGTAGAGCTTCTGGTGGACATCCAAGATCTAAAAATGGTATTCCAGCCAAAGGGTTTAGGACTAGAGATAAGAAAAAAGCAAGTAATAAATATATAATTGAAAGAAAAAAGAAATAAATGGGACGCTCACTTAAGAAAGGACCTTATGTCCATTATAGTTTGATTAAAAAAGTTCAGAGTAATTTGGATTCAAATAAAAAAACTGTTATTAAAACATGGTCAAGGGCTTCAATGATTATACCTGACTTTGTAGGTCAGACAATTGCTGTTCATAATGGAAAACAATTTGTTCCAGTTTATATTACAGAAAATATGGTGGGTCACAAGCTTGGAGAATTTTCTCCTACTCGCTCGTTTAGAGGTCATGCTGGAGCTAAAAACAAAGGAAAGAAATAATTTAATTTGCAATGGGATTAAGAAAAAGACAAACTGCTGATAAGAATAAGGAAGCAAAAAAGAATGTTGCCTTTGCTAAACTTAACAACTGTCCAACTTCTCCGAGAAAAATGAGATTGGTAGCTGATACTGTAAGAGGAAAAAAAGTTGATAGAGCTTTGGCAATTTTAAAGTTTAGTCAAAAAGAAGCATCAAATAAATTAGAAAAGCTTTTAATGTCAGCTATTTCTAACTGGCAAGCTAAAAATGAAAATTCTGATGTCGAGCAAGCTAACTTATTTGTTAAGGAAATAAGGGTTGACAGCGCAGGTATGTTAAAAAGATTAAGACCTGCTCCTCAAGGTAGAGCACACCGAATTAGAAAACGTTCTAATCACGTTACTTTAATTCTTGAATCACAAAATGTAATAGATAGTTAATATGGGACAAAAAACAAATCCAATAGGCATCAGATTAGGTATTATTAGAGGTTGGGAATCTAATTGGTACGGCGGAAATGATTATGGTGATAAACTTGCTGAAGATCAAAAATTAAGAAACTATGTTTTTGCCAGATTGTCTAAAGCTAGTGTTTCAAGAGTTATCATTGAGAGAACTCTTAAACTAGTTACTTTAACTATTACAACTGCTAGACCAGGAATTATAATAGGAAAAGCTGGACAGGAAGTTGATAAACTTAAAGAAGAACTTAAAAAAATTTCCGGCAAAGAAGTTCAGCTTAATATAATTGAGATTAAGCGTCCCGAGCTAGAAGCTCAACTTGTAGCTACAAGTATTGCTCGACAAATTGAAAGTAGAATTTCATATAGAAGAGCTATTAAAATGGCAATTGCTGCCTCAATAAGAATGAATGCAGAAGGAATCAAAGTTCAAATTTCTGGAAGGTTGAATGGAGCTGAAATGGCAAGGTCTGAATCATACAAAGAAGGAAGAATTCCATTGTCAACCTTTAGAGCTGATATTGATTATGCACAAGTTGAAGCTCAGACAACATATGGAAAACTTGGGATCAAGGTTTGGATTATGAAGGGTGAAGTTTATGGAAAAAGAGAATTATCTCCTCTTGTAGGTTTAACTTTAAAATCTACTAAATCAAAAGGAGTTAACAAACCTAAAAAACAAAGAAGAAGATAATTTAATTATAAAATAATGTTATCACCGAAAAGAACAAAATTTAGAAAAATGCAGAAGGGCCGAATGAAGGGTCTTTCACAAAGAGGTCATATCCTTTCAAATGGAATGTTCGGTATAAAATCTCTCGATTCAGCTTTTATAACTTCAAGACAAATAGAAGCTGCTCGTGTTGCAGCTACAAGATATATGAAGCGTGAAGGACAATTGTGGATTAAAATATTTCCAGATAAACCAATAACTAAAAAACCACTTGAAGTTAGGATGGGTAAAGGAAAAGGTGCTCCTGAATATTTTGTTGCTGTTGTTAAGCCCGGAAGAATAATGTTTGAACTTGCTGGAGTTCCATTTGAAATAGCAAAAGAAGCTCTTAGGTTAGCTGCTCAAAAGCTTCCAGTTAAAACTAAATTTATAATTGCTAGAGATTATCAAGCTTAAACTTAAAAAATGAAACAAAAAGAAGTGAAAGAATTATCAATTGATGAATTAAATGAAAAGTTAGTTTCTTTTCAAAAAGAACTTTCTGATCTTAAAATGACACATGCTATTTCACCAATTGAAAACCCAATGCAAATAAAAAATTTAAGACGAACTATTGCTCGAATTAATACTGAATTAAGCGTAAGATTAGTTCAATAAAAATTTAAAAATGGAAACAAGAAATTTAAGAAAAGAAAGAATTGGAATAGTTACCAGTAACAAAATGGAGAAATCTATTGTTGTTTCAGAGGTTAACAAAGTGAAGCATCCAATGTATGGTAAGTTCGTTTTAAAAACTAAGAAATATGTTGCACACGACGATAAAAACGAATGTAATATTGGAGATACTGTAAAAATAATGGAAACAAGACCTCTTAGTAAGTTAAAACGCTGGAGACTTGTACAAATATTAGAAAGAGCTAAATAAATGATACAACAAGAATCAAGACTAACTGTTGCTGATAATACTGGTGCTAAAGAAGTGCTAACTATTAGAGTTTTAGGTGGTACAAAAAGAAGGTATGCATCTGTTGGTGATAAAATAGTTATTACTGTAAAAAACTCTACTCCAAACGGAACAGTTAAAAAGGGACAAGTTTCAACTGCAGTTGTAGTTAGAACTAAAAAAGAAGTTAGAAGAAAAGATGGGTCATACATTAGATTTGACGATAATGCTTGTGTGTTGTTAGATGCAGCTGGCGAGATGAGAGGAACACGTGTGTTTGGTCCTGTTGCTAGAGAATTAAGAGATAAAAAATTTATGAAAATAGTTTCATTAGCACCTGAAGTTTTATAATTATGATAAAATTAAAATTAAAGACAGGAGATCAAGTAAGAGTTTTGGCTGGAGACCACAAAGGCTCAGAAGGTAAAATAGTTAAGTTGTTAAAATCAAAAAACTTGGCTGTTGTTGAAGGGGTTAATATGGTAAAAAAACATAATAAACCTAGTTCTCAAAACCCAAAAGGTGGAATTACTGAACAAGAAGCCCCAATTCATATTTCAAATTTGTCTCTTTTAACATCAAAGGGAGAAACAACTAGAATTGGATACAAAACTGTTGACGGTAAAAAGAGTAGAATTGCATTAAAATCTGATGAAATAATTTAATTATGAGCTATCAACCAAGATTAAAAAAAGAATTCAACGAAAGAATTATTTCTTCACTTAAAGAAGAGTATTCTTACAAAAATGTAATGATGGTTCCAAAACTAGAAAAAATTGTAATAAGTAAAGGAGTTGGTGGAGCTGTTGCTGACAAGAAATTAGTTGATCATGCAATTGAAGAGTTAACAAAAATTACAGGCCAAAAAGCCATTGCTACACTGTCTAAAAAAGATGTTGCATCTTTTAAATTAAGAAAAGGAATGCCAATTGGTGTCAAGGTTACATTAAGATCTGAAAGAATGTATGAATTTCTTGATAGATTAATAACAACCGCTTTGCCTAGAGTTCGTGATTTCCAAGGCATTAAAGCTTCTGGGTTCGATGGAAGAGGAAATTACAACTTAGGAATTACTGAACAAATCATATTTCCTGAAATTGATATTGACAAGGTTAATAAAATTTCTGGTATGGATATAACTTTTGTAACTAGTGCAAAAACTGATAAAGAAGCAAAATCATTACTTACTGAGTTAGGATTACCGTTTAAAAAGAATTAAATATGGCTAAAGAATCAATGAAGGCCCGCGAGGTCAAGAGAGCAAAAATGTGTAATAAATATGCTGAAAAAAGAAAAGCATTAAAAAAAGCAGGAGATTATGACGCTTTACAAAAGCTTCCTAAGAACTCTTCACCTGTAAGAACACATAATAGATGCAAACTTACTGGTAGACCAAAAGGGTATATGAGGCAGTTTGGAATTTCTAGAGTAATGTTTAGAGAAATGGCAAATAAAGGTTTAATTCCAGGAGTTAGAAAAGCTAGCTGGTAAAATATAATATTTAATATGAATACAGATCCAATTGCAGATTATTTAACAAGAATTAGAAACGCTAACAGTGCTGGTCATAAGGTAGTGTCTATTCCTGCTTCAAATATTAAGAAAGAAATAACTAAAATCTTATTCGATCATGGTTATATTTTAAGCTACAAATTTGAAGATGATTCAAATCAAGGAAGCATTAAAATTGCACTTAAATATGATACTTACAGTAAAGAACCAGTAATTAAAAAGCTTGAACGAGTCAGTAAACCTGGTTTGAGAAAGTATTCAGATTCTGGAAGCCTTCCAAGAGTACTAAATGGTTTGGGAATAGCTATTGTATCTACATCCAAAGGTTTAATGACTGGAAAGAAAGCAAAACAATCAAACATAGGAGGAGAAATCCTTTGTTACGTACATTAAAATTTAAAAAAATGTCAAGAATAGGAAATAATCCAATTACAATTCCAGAAGGTGTTTCTGTAGAGATTCAACCTAATCTTTTCGTTGTTAAAGGAAAACTAGGGGAATTATCTCAACCTTACGACGAAGTATCAATTGATCAATCTGAAAATATGATCGTAGTCAAAAGACAAAACGATACTAAACCATCTAAAGCAAAACATGGTTTATACAGAGCGTTATTTTTTAACATGATTGAAGGAGTATCTAAGGGTTGGACAAAAGAATTAGAATTAGTTGGAGTTGGATATAGAGCTAGTAATCAAGGTCAAATATTAGAATTGGCACTTGGTTTTTCTCACAATATTGTTCTGCAAATCCCCTCTGAAGTTAAGCTTGAAACTATTACAGAAAAAGGTAAAAACCCAATTATTAAACTAACATCTTTCGATAAACAATTGCTAGGAACAATTGCATCAAAAATCAGAAGTTTTAGAAAACCTGAACCATACAAAGGTAAGGGTGTCAAATATGTTGGTGAAGAAATACGTAGAAAAGCAGGTAAATCTGCATAAAAATTTTTTAACATGAGTATATCAAAAATTAAAAAAAGAAATAAAATTAAAAGGAGAATTAGAAATCATGTCTTAGGAAGTGAAAGCAAACCTAGACTTTCGGTTTTTCGAAGTAATAAAGAAATTTATGCTCAATTAGTTGATGATGTTAATGGTAAAACCTTAATATCAGCATCTTCTAAGGATAAAGATATAGCAGATAACAAAAAAAATAAGACTGAATTATCAAAGCTAGTTGGTATTTCAATTGGTTCTAAGGCTGTGAAAGCAGGAATAGAAAAAATTGGATTTGATAGAAATGGATACTTATATCATGGAAGAGTTAAATCATTAGCAGAAGGCGCTAGAGAAGCTGGTCTTAAATTTTAATTTATGAGAAATAACAAAAACGAATTTGTAAAACCTGGAGGATTGGACCTGAAAGACAGGCTGGTTAGTATTCAACGTGTAACTAAAGTAACTAAAGGAGGAAGAGCTTTTGGCTTTACAGCTATAGTTGTAGTTGGTGATGAAAATGGAGTTGTTGGTCATGGACTTGGTAAGTCAAAAGAAGTTGCAACTGCAATTGCTAAAGCTGTTGAAGATGCAAAAAAGAATTTAGTTCGAATAGCTTTGCATAATTCAACGCTTCCTCATGAACAAAAAGGTAAGCATGGTGGTGCAAAGGTGTTTATAAAACCTGCATCTCAAGGTACTGGAGTTATTGCAGGCGGGGCAGTTCGAGCTGTTTTAGAATCACTCGGTGTTCATGATGTATTATCTAAATCACAGGGTTCATCAAATCCTCATAATGTTGTAAAGGCAACTTTCGATGCATTGTTGAGATTAAGAAATGCTGATACTGTAGCAAAAGAAAGAGGTGTTTCATTAGAAAAAGTTTTTAACGGATAATTATGGCAAAGATTAAAATTAAAAAGATTAGAAGCGAAATAAAAAAACCTGGAAATCAGAAAAAGACACTTCTTGCACTTGGTTTAAAAAAAATTGGTCAAGTAGTTGAGCATGAAGATAGTCCTAATATTTTAGGTATGGTAAAAAAAGTTGAACATTTAGTTTCTGTTGAAAAATAAATAATTATGAATTTAAGTAATTTAAAACCAGGACAAGGATCTATTCACTCATCTAAAAAAAGACTTGGTAGAGGTCAAGGTTCCGGCAAAGGCGGTACGGCTACAAAAGGACATAAAGGAGCTAAGTCAAGATCAGGTTATTCTAAGAAATTAGGATTTGAAGGTGGACAAATGCCATTACAAAGAAGAATACCTAAGTTTGGCTTCAAAAATATTAACAGAGTTGAATATCAGCCAGTTAATCTTGATGCCATTCAATCTTTAATTGAAAACAAAAAAATTAATGAATCAATTGATATTCAAAGTTTTATTGATAATGGATTAGTCAGTAAAAACGATTTGATAAAAGTTTTGGGTGACGGAGAAATTAAATCAGCAATTAAGATAACAGCTCACAAATTTTCAAAAAGCGCAATAGCTAAAATTGAAAAAAACGGTGGTGAAGCAATAACAATATAAATTAACATGTACAGTTTTTTTGAAACATTAAAAAATATTTGGAAAATTACTGAATTAAGAGATAGAATTATTATCACTCTATTTTTTTTAGCTATTTACCGATTAGGAGCTCAAGTAGTTTTGCCAGGAATTGATTCTGTTCAATTAGCTGAACTATCTGATAGAACTCAAGGTGGTGGATTACTAGGTATTTTAAATGCTTTCACAGGTGGAGCATTTGCTAATGCATCAGTTTTTGCTTTAGGTATTATGCCGTATATTTCTGCTTCAATTGTTGTTCAATTGATGGGTATTGCCGTTCCATATCTACAAAAACTTCAAAAAGAGGGAGAAAGTGGAAGAAAAACAATTAATCAAATAACTAGATGGTTGACTATTTTAATATGTGTTGTTCAAGCTCCTGCCTATTTGTACAGTTTAGGTGCTTTAGGTGTTCCTGAAAGCGCATTTGTTATAGGTAAAACTCCTGTATTTGTTGTATCATCTGTTATTATTTTAGTTACAGGATGCGTCTTTGCTATGTGGCTTGGAGAAAAAATTACTGACAAAGGAATAGGTAATGGTATTTCTTTACTTATTACAGTTGGAATTATTGCCTCTTTGCCTCAGGCATTTTTTCAAGAGTTTACATCAAGAGTTACTCAAAGTAATGGAGGGTTAATTACTATATTAATTGAATTAGTTATTTGGGTTGTGGTTATAGCGTTGTGTGTACTATTAGTAAAAGCTATTAGACAAGTTCCCGTTCAATATGCTAGAAGAACAGCATCAGGAGGTTTTGATAAAAATCAAGCAAGTTCCCGACAGTATATTCCACTTAGGCTAAATGCATCTGGTGTAATGCCAATAATCTTTGCTCAGGCAATTATGTTTGCTCCTGCATACATTGGTCAATTGTTTGGAAATTCTGGTTTTGGTCAATGGCTACAAACATCATTTTCAGATATGTTTGGATTATGGTATAATATTTTATTTGGATTGTTAATTATAGTCTTTACATATTTTTATACTGCTATCACCGTTCCTACTAATAAAATGTCTGATGATTTGAAAAGAAGTGGAGGATTTGTGCCTGGAATTAGACCAGGAATTGAGACAGCAGATTTTTTAGATAAAATTATGTCTTTGATAACATTTCCGGGATCATTGTTTTTAGCAGCAGTTTCTGTTTTGCCTGCTATAATAGTTCAAATTATGGGCATGCAGCAAGGCTGGGCATTATTTTATGGTGGGACATCACTTTTAATTATGGTTGGTGTAGCAATCGATACAATACAGCAAATAAACGCATATTTATTAAACCGACATTATGATGGTTTAATGAAAACTGGTAAAAAAAGAAAATTAGTATAAAATGGCAAAACAAGCAGCTATAGAACAGGACGGTACTATAATTGAAGCTCTTTCAAATGCAATGTTTAGGGTGGAATTAGAAAATGGTCATGTTGTAACTGCTCATATTTCAGGTAAAATGAGAATGCATTACATTAAATTATTGCCAGGAGATAAGGTTAAATTAGAAATGAGTCCATACGATTTAACCAAAGCTAGAATAACGTATAGATATTAAAATTATGAAAGTTAGAGCATCAGTAAAAAAAAGGAGTCCCGAATGTAAAATTGTTAGAAGAAAGGGAAGACTATATGTAATTAATAAAAAGAATCCTAGATTCAAACAAAGACAAGGATAAATTATGGCAAGAATTTCAGGGGTAGATATACCCAAACAAAAACGGGGAGTAATAGCTTTAACCTATATTTTTGGAATAGGAAAATCTAGAGCAAAGAAAATTTTAGAGTCAGCTAATGTTAGTCAGGACAAAAAAGTTTCTGATTGGAATGATGATGATACAGCTAAAATTAGAGAAGCTGTAGGAAATTTTAAAATTGAAGGAGAGCTAAGATCTGAGAATCAAATCAATATTAAAAGATTAATGGATATTGGTTGTTATAGAGGTATAAGACATAGAACTGGACTTCCCCTTAGAGGACAAAGAACTAAAAATAATTCTCGAACAAGAAAAGGTAAAAGAAAAACAGTTGCTAACAAAAAGAAAGTAACTAAATAATATATAATATGGCTAAATCAGTATCCAAAAAAAGAAAAGTAATAGTAGATTCGTTTGGAGAAGCTCATATAAATGCTTCGTTTAATAATATTATTATATCACTAACTAACAAAAAAGGAGAAGTTATCTCATGGTCATCCGCAGGTAAGATGGGTTTTAGAGGGTCTAAGAAAAACACTCCTTATGCTGCTCAGTTAGCTGCTGAAGAAGCTGTTAAAGTTGCTCATGATGCAGGATTGAGAAAAGTTAAAGTTTTTGTAAAGGGTCCTGGTAACGGAAGAGAATCTGCTATCAGAACTATTCATAATAATGGTATTGAAGTAACTGAAATTTTTGATGTTACTCCAATGCCTCATAATGGATGTAGACCACCAAAAAGAAGAAGAGTTTAAATAATAAATTTTTGTCGAAGGACAGACCTTAATTCACAAAAATAAAAAACAGAAAAATATGGCAAGATACACCGGTCCAAAAACCAAAATTGCAAGAAAATTTGGTGAACCAATTTTCGGAGAAGATAAATCCTTCGAAAAAAAGAATTACCCTCCAGGCCAGCACGGTAACAATAGAAAAAGAGGAAAAAAATCTGAATATGCTATTCAGTTAATGGAAAAACAGAAAGCCAAATACACCTATGGTATTTTAGAAAGGCAATTTAGAAATCTTTTTAAAAAAGCTAACCAAAGTAAAGGAATTACTGGTGAAGTTTTACTTCAATTATGTGAATCTAGGTTAGACAATATAGTTTATAGATTAGGAATAGCATCGACAAGAAGTGCAGCTAGACAATTAGTCAGTCATGGACATATTACTGTAAATGGTATTCTTTGTAATATTCCATCTAGAATAATAAAAGTCGGAGAGGTTATTGGTGTTAGAGAAAAATCTAAAACAATTAGTTCTATTGAAAATTCTCTTTCTAATAGTTCATCAGTTTATGAATGGATCTCTTGGAATAATGACAGAATGGAAGGTGTTTTCGTTTCCGTTCCTGAAAGAGATCAAATACCAGAAAACATTAAAGAACAGTTAATCGTCGAATTATATTCGAAATAAAAAACATATTAATTATGCCAGTATTTAATTTTCAAAAACCAGATAAAGTAATAATGATTGATTCTTCTGAATTCGAAGGCAAATTTGAATTTAGACCCCTTGAACCAGGATATGGTTTAACGGTAGGTAATGCTTTGAGAAGAGTATTATTATCATCCCTTGAAGGTTTTGCTTTTACTTCAGTTAAAATTGAGAATATTGAACACGAATTTTCATCACTCCCTGGAATTGTTGAAGACGTTACAGAAATAATTTTAAATTTAAAACAAGTTTGTTTAAAAAGACAAATTGATTCAGTTGAAAATGAAAATATCTCAGTTTCTATTTTAGGACAAGAACAAATTTTAGCCGGAGATTTACAGAAATTTATTTCAGGTTTTCAAGTTCTTAACCCTGATCTAGTAATCTGTAATTTAGAGAAGAATGTTACTCTAAATTTGGAATTATCAATTGAAAAAGGTAGAGGATACGTTCCTGCAGAAGAAAATAAAAAATTGGGATCACCAATTGGAACAATTTTTATGGATTCTATTTTTACTCCTATAAAGAATGTGAAATATTCGATAGAAAATTATAGAGTTGAGCAGAAAACTGATTATGAAAAATTGGTTTTTGAAATTATTACTAATGGATCTATACATCCAAAAGATGCTTTAACAGAAGCCGCAAAAACATTAATTCACCATTTCATGTTATTTTCTGATGAAAGAATTACACTTGAGGCCGATGAAATTGCTCAAACTGAGACTTATGATGAAGAATCACTTCATATGAGACAATTACTTAAAACAAGGCTTATTGATATGGATCTTTCAGTAAGAGCTTTAAATTGTTTAAAAGCTGCTGAAGTTGATACACTTGGAGATCTTGTTTCATTTAACAAAAGTGATTTAATGAAATTTAGAAACTTTGGAAAGAAATCCTTAACTGAACTTGAAGAATTAGTAATTGTTAAAGGCCTTAATTTTGGAATGGATTTATCTAAATACAAATTAGACAAAGAATAATTTAAAATTATGAGACACGGAAAAAAGTTTGCACATTTAGGTAGAAAAGCACCTCATAGAAAGTATATGTTAGCTAACATGGCTTGTTCTTTAATAGAGCATAAATCTATTAATACAACTATTGCTAAAGCAAAAGCTTTAAAAAAATATATTGAGCCATTAATTACTAAATCCAAAAATGATTCAACTCATAACAGAAGAATTGTATTTAGTTATTTAAAAAACAAATATGCAGTTACTGAACTTTTTAGAGACATTTCAGTTAAAATTGCAGATAGACCTGGAGGTTATACTAGAATAATTAAACTAGGTAACAGACTTGGAGACAATGCTAGTATGGCTATGATTGAATTAGTTGATTATAATACTATATATAATTTAGGTTCGGATTCTAATAAGAAAACAAGAAGAAGAAGACAATCATCAAATAATTCTAAAAAAACTTCTCCACCTGTTGAAGAGGCTGTTGTTCAGGAATCTTCTAATGTAGTTGATAAGGCTGTTGTTCAGAAATCTAATCCTGAAGTTAAAGATTCAAATGATGTTTTTGATAATGAAAATATCGAAATAAATTCTCAAGATTCTAAGAAAAAAGATACTGATTCTTAAAAAAAATATTTTTTTAATAATTTTTGTAGAATAAGGGGATAAACATAATGTTTATCCTTTTTTTTATATTAATTTTGAAATTTAATGAAAACTACCCAAAATTTAAAAAAAGCATTTGTTTTACTCCAAGATGGAACCATTTTTTATGGCAAAGCCTTAAGTGTCAAAGGCTATGCATTTGGAGAGTTATGTTTCAATACTGGAATGACTGGTTATCAAGAAATTTTTACTGATCCATCTTATTATGGTCAGATTATGGTTACCACCAATGCTCACATCGGTAATTATGGTGTAAGTGATGAAGAAATTGAATCAAATTCTCCAAAAATTGCAGGATTAATTTGTAAAAACTTTAATCAAAAATATTCACGACCTGCAGCTGATGGATCATTACAGAATTTTTTTAGTGATCATAATATTGTAGCTATTTCAGATGTTGATACTCGTGCTCTAGTATCCCATATTAGAGATAATGGTGCCATGAATGCTGTTATATCTACTAATTTAGATAATGTTGATAAACTTAAAGCAGATTTATCCAACTTTCCATCAATGGATGGGCTAGAATTAGCATCAAAAGTTTCAACAAAAAAACCCTACTTCTTTGGAAATCCTGAATCTAAAATTAAAATTGCTGCACTCGACTTAGGAATAAAATTAAATATTTTAAGAAACTTGTCTAAAAGGGGAGCTTATATTAAGGTTTTTCCATATGATTCTAATTTTGAAGATCTATCAAAGTGGAATCCTCATGGTTATTTTATTTCAAATGGACCTGGAGATCCACAACCTCTTCATTCGGCTATTCAAGTTGCTAAAGATATTCTAAAAGCTAATAAACCACTTTTTGGAATATGCTTAGGGCATCAAATAATTGCATTAGCAAACGGTATTTCAACTTATAAAATGTATAATGGTCATAGAGGAATAAATCATCCTGTGATTAATTTAAATACTGGAAAAGGTGAAATAACATCTCAAAATCATGGATTTGCAATTAATAAACAAGAGACTGAATCCAATTCTGAAATAGAGATAACTCACCTTCATTTAAATGATGACACCATTGCAGGAATAAGTATAAAAAATAAAAATTGTTTTTCAGTTCAATATCATCCAGAAGCTAGCCCTGGTCCTCATGACTCAAGTTATCTTTTTGATCAATTTATTGAACTAATTAAATTTAACATTAATGAGTAAAATAGGTAAAGTAAAAGCGAGGCAGATTTTTGATTCTAGAGGAAACCCGACTGTAGAAGTTGATATAATAACAGTAGATGGTATTTTAGGAAGGGCAGCTGTTCCTTCTGGTGCTTCAACAGGTGAACATGAAGCTGTTGAGTTAAGAGACGGAGGTTCGGATTATATGGGTAAAGGGGTATTAAAAGCAGTATCCAATGTTAATAATATTATTTCAAAAGAAATTATAGGACTTTCAGTTTATGATCAAGAATTAATTGATAAACTAATGATCAAAATTGATGGAACTCCAAACAAAGCTAATTTAGGAGCTAATGCTATTCTTGGTGTTTCATTAGCTTTGGCAAAAGCAGCCAGTCTATCAAAAGGCGTTTCTTTACATACATATATATCTAAAAATTCAGGAACAACTTTACCTGTTCCAATGATGAATATAATTAATGGTGGTTCTCATTCTGATGCACCAATAGCATTTCAAGAATTTATGATTATGCCTGTATTAGCTGATAGTTTTAATCATGCAATGCAAATAGGTTCTGAAATTTTTCATAATTTAAAAAAAACTCTATCTAAAAGAGGACTCGCAACATCAGTGGGAGATGAAGGAGGTTTTGCTCCCAAGCTTGACGGTACTGAGGATGCTTTAAAAACTATCATTGAATCTATAGAAAAAGCTGGCTACATAGCAGGTAAAGAAGTTATGATTGCCCTAGATTGTGCATCATCTGAGTTTTATAAAGATGGTAAATATGATTATACAATTTTTGAGGGGGACAATGGAAAAGTTCTAAGCTCTAAACAGCAGGCAGAATATTTGGCTAATCTTTCATTAAAATATCCAATAGTTTCAATTGAAGACGGAATGGATGAAAATGACTGGGATGGTTGGTCATATTTGACCAAGATTTGTGGAGATAGAGTACAAATTGTTGGAGATGATCTTTTTGTTACTAATGTTGAAAGACTTAGTAATGGAATAAAAAATAATATTGCAAATTCAATTTTAATTAAAGTTAATCAGATAGGTACTTTAACCGAAACAATCAATGCTGTTAATATGGCTCACGATGCAGGTTTTACTTGTGTAATGTCTCATAGATCAGGAGAAACAGAAGATAACACTATTGCCGATTTAGCTGTTGGATTATCAACTGGTCAAATTAAAACTGGATCTACGTCTAGAAGTGATAGAATAGCTAAATACAACCAGTTATTAAGAATTGAAGAGGAATTAGCTGAAAAAGCTTATTATCCTAAAAAAGAAGCTTTTAAAGTAAAATTTTAAAAGTTTATTAAATTTAAAATTATGAACAATAAAGCTACAATTAATTTAAATGATAAGGCTTATGATATAGACATTATCCACGGCTCTGAAAATGAAGTTGCTTTAGATATTAGTAAGTTAAGATCGGAGGCAAGCTTAATAACCCTTGACCCTGGATTTAAAAACACTGGATCATGCAAAAGTGCTATTACTTTTTTAGATGGTGAAAAAGGTATTTTAAGATATAGAGGATATTCAATTGAAGAATTAGCCGAAAAAGCAGATTTCCTTGAAGTTGCATTCCTGTTAATATTTGGAGAGTTACCTAATCAAGAACAACTTAATAAACTTTCTGAAGATATTAAAGAAAGGTCAATTATTGATGAAGATTTACGAATTATTTTAAATAGTTTTCCTAAATCTGCTCATCCTATGGGAATTCTTTCTTCGCTTACTAGTGGACTTGTTGCTTTTGATCCATCAGCAGTTGACATTGATAATGAAGAAGAAATGTATGATGCTATATTAAATTTATTAGCTAAAATTCCTGTTCTTGTAGCTTGGGTTTACAGAAGAAGAAGAGGATTGCCATTAGAATACGGAGACACCTCTCTAGGATATGTAGAAAATCTTGCAAAGATGATGTTTCAACGACCTAACAAAGATTATATTCAAAATAAAACCATTGTTAATGCATTAAATAAGTTATTAATATTACACGCTGATCACGAACAAAATTGCTCAACTTCTACAGTTAGAATTGTAGGATCATCTCATGCAGGGTTATTTGCTTCTATTTCTGCTGGAATTTCTGCATTATGGGGAAGATTACATGGTGGAGCTAATCAAGCTGTAATTGAAATGTTAGAGGCTATCCATAAAGATGGTGGTGATACAAAAAAATATATACTAAAGGCAAAAGATAAATCTGATTCTTTCAGACTTATGGGTTTTGGTCACCGCGTTTATAAAAACTTTGATCCAAGAGCAAAAATTATTAAAGTCGCTGCTGATGAAGTTTTAAATGACTTAGGTATTGATGATCCTATTTTAGATATAGCCAAAGGATTAGAAAAGGTGGCTTTAGAGGATAAATATTTTGTTGATAGAAAATTATATCCAAATGTTGATTTTTATTCAGGAATTATATATAAAGCACTCGATATTCCTGCCGAAATGTTTACCGTAATGTTCGCACTTGGAAGACTTCCAGGTTGGGTAGCTCATTGGAGAGAAATGAGAATTAGAAAAGAACCAATTGGAAGACCCCGGCAAGTTTACATAGGTCAGACTCACAGATCATTTTCTGATATTAAATTAAGATAATTATTAAAATTTAATTATGAATTTTTTAGTTAGTAGTGAAACTTCTAAACTAAAATCGGTAATTATTGGAATAGCAAATAGTAATGGAATAATTTCTCATATTGATGATTTATATGATCCAAAATCAATAGAAAATTTAAAAAAGGGAACCTACCCAAAAGAATCTGATATGATTCTTGAACTAGATAGTTTTGTCAACGTACTAAATAAACATAATGTTAAAGTTTACAGACCAAAATTAATTAATAATTACAATCAAATTTTTGTAAGAGATATTGGTTTTGTTATTGATAACTTTTTTTTTAAATCTAATATTTTACCTAAAAGAGCAAAAGAGTTTCAAGCTATAGATTCAATTTTGTCAAGCTTTAATGATAAAATTATTCAACTTCCAAAGAATGTTCATGTTGAAGGTGGAGATGTTTTATATCATGATAATTTAGTTTTTATTGGTTACTATGATAAAGATGATTACTCAAATTTATTTACTGCTAGAACTAACAAAAAAGCAATTGAATATTTTTTAAATTTTTTTCCAAAAAAAAAAATTATTCCTCTTCATTTGAATAAGTCTTTAAACGATCCTAAAAAAAATATTTTACATCTAGATTGCTGTTTACAAATTGTTGGCAATAATAAAGCAATAATTCATCCGGATGCTTTTACATATAAAAAAGATTATTTAATGTTAATTGAATTGTTTGGAGAAAAAAATATTTTTGAAATTAATGATCAGGAGATGTATGAAATGACTTCAAATATCTTGTCAATTGATAATAAAACAGTTGTTACTCAATCCAAATTTAAAAGGTTAAATAATTGGTTAAAATCTAATGATTTTTTACTTGAAGAAGTTAATTTTACTGAAGTTTCTAAACAAGAGGGATTATTCAGATGTACATCATTACCACTAATTAGATATAATGAGTAGTTTACATTCAATTTTAATGGTTAGACCTTCAAGTTTTAGAACAAACACTCAAACTATTGACAATAATTATTTTCAGAAAATTTCAGATTTGACAGATGATGTAATTTTACAAAAATCTTTAACTGAATTCGATAATTTAGTCAATAAAATAAGATCTTATGGAATTCCAGTTACTGTATTTCAGGACGATTCTGTTTATGATACACCTGATTCGATATTTCCAAATAATTGGATTAGCTTTCATAGTGATAAAAAAATTGTATTGTATCCTATGTATGCTGAAAATAGACGTTTAGAGCGAAACGAAAATATTATAAAAAAAATTGAATCTAGTGGTGTTAAATTTGATACAATCATTGATTACAGCAAAGCTGAACTAAATAATCATTTTTTAGAAGGAACAGGAAGTATGGTTTTAGATAGAAAAAATAAAAAAGCTTATGCTAGTATATCTGAAAGAACTTCTGAAGTTTTACTGTTCGAATTTTGTGATGAGTTTAATTACATGCCTATAACTTTTAAATCATTTCATAATCACGATAAGGAATATAATTTAATATATCATACAAATGTTATGATGTGTGTTGCTGATAAATATTCTATAATTTGTCTGGATTCAATAAAGTCTAAAGCTGAAAAGAAAAAAGTGAAGCAAAGTTTAATTGATGATAAAAAAGAAATAATTGAGATTTCACTCAAACAATTAGACTGTTTTTCAGGAAATATGATAGAATTAATTTATAATAAAAAAAGCTATCTAGTTATGAGTGAAACGGCTTTTAAATCATTAAATAAAAATCAACTTTCTTCTATATATAAATATTCAGAAATTATTTATTCAAATGTTAAAACAATTGAATCTTGTGGAGGTGGAAGTGTTCGATGTATGATTGCAGAAGTTTTTAATTAGAAATTCTAAGGTTCAAAATTTTTTTAAAAAAATTATGCTCACCTTTTTTTTTTGCTATTACTTTTATATAATATTTATCAATATAAACTGAATATTCGTTTGATTTTCCTTTAAATAATTTAAGTTTAAAATATGGTATTATTAAAGCATAAGTATCTAATAATGATCTGAATCTTATAATAATACCTTTTGGTCTTATCTCAATATTACAGTAATTAATATTGTGGTCTAGTTCTAATAAATTATTAATTATTGAATCAGTTTTAGTAATTAATAATTTAGAGGACCCAATTCCACCTAATTTGATACGTTCAAAAATGCTAAAAGGTTTTCCAACAAAATCATTTATTTCACTAATTGTTTTATCATCATTATATGAAACATTTTTCAACATTTTATACACTATAAAATTGCATCAAATATAACTTTTACCTAAATTTTTTTATCTATTTTATAATTATATTTACTTAAATTATTTTAATGGATATCAATACCATAATTAAGTCTGAATTTTCTAAATATTTAAGTTTAAAATATGAAATTGATTTTCATGATTTTGAAATTCAACAAACTAGAAAAGATTTTGAAGGAGATATTACTGTTGTAATTTTTCCTCTTACAAAGTTGTTAAAACAAAATCCAGTTAAGTTAGGGAATGAACTAGGTTCTTTTATTTTAAACAATACACAACAAGTTACAGGTTTCAATGTAATACAAGGTTTTCTTAATTTAACTATCTCTTCATTTTATTATTTAGAATTTTTAAAGGATTGTTTAAATGAAGATAAATATGGTTTTGTTAAATTAAATTCAGACAGTCCACTATATATAGTTGAATATTCATCACCAAATACAAATAAACCACTTCATCTAGGTCACATTAGAAATATTTTACTCGGTTTCTCAATTTCTAAAATTTTAGAAGCTTCTGGAAAAAGAATTCATAAAACTCAAATTATTAATGATAGGGGAATTCATATTTGTAAATCTATTGTTGCATGGTTAAAATTTGGCAACAATGAAACGCCTATAGAAAATAATGAGAAAGGTGATTTTTTTGTTGGTAAATATTACATTCTATTTGATAAAAAATACAAAGAAGAAATTAATGAGTTAGTTAAAAAGGGGTTTTCTAAGGATGAGGCTGAAAAAAAAGCTCCAATTTTTATTGAGGCCAAGGATTTATTAATGAAGTGGGAGTCCGGTGATAAAGAAGTTCTTGGTATCTGGAAATTAATGAATGGGTGGGTTTACGAAGGATTCTATAAAACTTATGAAGATTTAGGTGTAAATTTTGATTCTTATTATTATGAAAGTGATACTTATTTAATAGGAAAAGATATTATAGATCATGGTTTGAAAAAAAAAATTTTTTACAAAAAAAAAGATAATTCTGTGTGGATTGACTTATCTAATGAAGGGTTAGATGAAAAACTTTTATTGAGATCTGATGGAACTTCAGTTTACATGACTCAAGATCTTGGAACAGCATATAAAAGGTTTAAAAATAATCCAGAGATGAAGGGTTTAATTTATACTGTAGGAAATGAGCAAGATTATCATTTTAAAGTTTTATTCAAAATTTTAAAAAAATTGGGTTTTGTTTGGGCTGAAAATTTGTTTCACTTGAGTTATGGTATGGTCGACTTACCTTCTGGAAAAATGAAAAGTAGAGAAGGAACGGTTGTAGATGCCGATGAATTAATTTCTGACATGATTAGTAATGCATCGAAATTATCAAATCAGTTAGGTAAATTAAAAGATATAACATATAAAGACAAAATAGCCTTAAACAAAACAATTGGTCTTGGTGCATTGAAATATCACATACTTAAAGTTGATCCAAAAAAAAGAATACTTTTTGATCCAAAAGATTCTATTGATTTTAATGGAAATACTGGACCCTTTATACAATATACATATGCACGAATTCAATCGTTAATTACTAAATCAAATTTTAAGAAAACTGAGTTTAGTAATGAAGTTGAAATCAATGATAAAGAAAAAGAATTGTTAAAATTAGTAACATTATTTCCTGAAACAATTAATACTTCAGCAGATAATTTAAATCCTGCTTTGATAGCTAACTATACTTATGAATTAGTAAAAAACTTTAATTCTTATTATCAATCTATTCAGATTATTAAGGTTGAGGACAAATTAGTTAGAACTTTTAGACTATGCTTAAGTTTTAAAATAGGTTTAATTATAAAGTCTTCAATGCAATTGTTAGGAATTGATGTGCCTAATAAAATGTAATATTTAACTAAATTTAAAAAATATTTTATTTGTAATGTTTAATAATCTGACTGACAAAATTAACTCTGCTTTAAAAGTCCTGAAAGGGCAGGGTAAAATTACTGAAATTAATGTTGCTGAAACTTTAAAGGAGGTAAGAAGAGCTCTTTTAGAATCAGATGTTAATTTTAAAATAGCTAAAGAATTTACCTACAATGTTAAGAAAAAAGCTTTAGGTCAAAATGTTTTAACTACGATTAATCCTGGTCAATTAATGGTCAAAATTGTAAAGGATGAGTTGACACAACTTATGGGTGGAAATTCAGAAGGAATTAATTTATCAGGTCCTATGTCAATTGTTTTGATGACAGGTCTTCAAGGATCAGGTAAAACTACATTTTCTGGTAAATTATCCAAATATTTAAAAAACAAGAAAGGTAAAAATCCATTACTTGTTGCTTGTGATGTTTACAGGCCAGCTGCTATTGAACAGTTGAAAGTTTTAGGAGATCAACTTGGGATTGAAGTGTTTTATAATCTCGAAGAAAAAGATCCTGTAAAAATTGCCAAAGAATCTGTTAAGTATGCTAAACATTATGGAAAAAATACTGTAATAATTGATACAGCTGGTAGGTTAGCCATAGATGATCAAATGATGACTGAAATTCGAGATATTTATGATGCTGTTAATCCTCAAGAAACTTTATTTGTAGTTGACTCAATGACTGGGCAAGATGCTGTTAATACTGCCAAGGCATTTAATGCTATACTTAATTTTGATGGTGTTGTTTTAACCAAACTTGATGGTGATACTAGAGGAGGTGCTGCTTTATCGATAAAATCAGTTGTAAATAAACCAATCAAATTTATTGGAACAGGTGAAAAAATGGATGCTATTGATGTTTTTCATCCTGAAAGAATGGCAGATAGAATACTGGGGATGGGTGATATTGTTTCCTTAGTAGAAAAAGCTCAAGATTTATATGATGAAAAACAAGCTAGAATTCTTTCCAAGAAAATTGCAAAAAGTCAGTTTGGTTTAGACGATTTTCTAGATCAGATTAAAAAAATAAAACAAATGGGTGATATAAAAGATATGGTAGGCATGATTCCAGGAGCAAGTAAAGCTTTAGGAGATGCTGAAATTGATAATGATTCATTTAAGCATATTGAGGCACTGATTTATTCAATGACTCCAAAAGAACGTTCGAATCCTAAAATTATTGATGTTAGTAGAAAAAAAAGAATTTCAAAAGGAAGTGGATTGGATCTTCAAGAGTTAAATAAACTTCTAAAACAATTTGATCAAATGGCTAAAATGATGAAAATGATGCAAGGAGGAGGAGCTAGTAGGATGATGCAAATGATGAAAGGAATGAAATAATGTATTTATGAAAATTATAGACGGTAAAAAAATTTCAAATCAAATAAAAGACGAAATTAAAAAGGAGGTAGATTCTCTTATTGCCTCCAACCAAAAAGTTCCACACTTAGCAGCTGTTCTTGTTGGTGAAGATGGAGCAAGTCTTACATATGTAGGAAGTAAAGTCCGTTCGTGTAAACAAGTGGGTTTTGATTCGACATTAATAAGATTACCCTCTACAATAACTGAATCTTCTCTAATAGAGGAAATTGATAAGTTAAATAACAATAAACTCATTGACGGTTTTATAGTTCAATTACCCTTGCCTAAACATATTGATGAAGAAAAAATATTAATGGCTATCAAACCCGAAAAGGATGTAGACGGATTTCATCCAACTAATTTTGGTAAAATGGCTTTGAATATGGACACATTTATTCCAGCTACTCCATTTGGTATAATTGAACTTTTAAAAAGGTATAATATTGAAACATCTGGAAAACATACAGTTGTGATTGGTAGAAGTCACATAGTTGGTAGACCAATCAGTATATTAATGAATAGTAAAAGGGAAGCTGGTGATTCTACAGTAACAGTTGTTCACAGCAGAACTAAAAATTTAGAATTTTATACCAAAAGTGCTGATATTTTAGTTTCAGCATTAGGAATTCCTGAGTTTGTTAAAGCTTCAATGGTAAAAAACGATGTTGTAATAATTGATGTTGGAATAACAAGAGTTGAAGATAGTAGTAATGAAAAAGGTTATATTTTAAAGGGTGATGTTGATTTTGAATCTGTGAAGAATAGGGCAAGTTATATTACTCCGGTTCCAGGAGGTGTTGGTCCAATGACAATAGCCATGCTCTTAAAAAACACCTTGTTATCCAAAAGCTTATCAAAAGACAAATAATTTTAATCAAATTATTTAGCAAAAATTTGACTTGGATCTTTAAAAGATTTAAATTCTAATGCATTTCCTGATGGATCTTTAAAGAACATTGTAATTTGTTCCCCCACTAGACCTTTAAATCTTGTATAAGGTTCAATTATAAAATGAATATTTTTATTTTTTATTTTTTTTGCAAAAGAATGAAAAACATCCCAATCTAAAACAACACCAAAATGTGGAATTGGAACACTTTTTCCATCAACCGGATTTGAATTCACGTTCTTCTCTTTTTCATCTAAATGTATTACCAGTTGATGACCAAAAAAGTTGAAGTCAACCCAATGATCACTACTTCTACCTTCGATACATTCTAATGTATCTCGGTAGAATTTTCTATTTTCTTCCAAATTTGAAACTGGAATTGCTAAATGAAAGGGTGATAAATTGTTCATAGGATTTATTTTTAGTTCCAACCAATCATGAATCTTTTTATTTTACTATCAGTTGGAATATTAATTTTTTCTATTTTATTTTCTGTTCCTAATCTTAGTTCTAAAGGTAAATTTTTCTTATCTATTATGAAATAAGCATCAATATTATCTACATAAACAATAAGATTATTTATAGTGTTTTGAATACCATTGATTTGATGTTTTTTATCTATATCACCAAATGTACTATTCACATTTATTCCTTTTCTAGTTTGAAATAGATCACTTATTATTTGAATAGTTTCTATAGGTTCGCTAGGATCATGTTGATTTCTTGGCGTTAATGTCAATAGGTGTTCTTTATTTCTGCTGTAAATTAAATATTTATCATCTCCAGAAAACATGTAATCACCCTCACCAATTCTTTTTACAATAGAATCGTTACTGTAAATTGAATCTAATTGTCTAACTGTATTTTCCTTGATTAATTTACCTACTTTTCCTTTTTCAATTCTATATTCATTTTGCGAACAGCTATAAATAATAAAAACAGAAAGAATTAAACTTATTTTTCTCATATCATACTAAACTTTCTTAAATGTAGTAATTAGTTTTAAATACATATATATATTTGCCATGTGAAATTTAAATTTGATTATAAAAAAATTGATGCAGGTTTGGAGATTCCAGTCATGGAATCTTTTTACACAATACAAGGTGAAGGTTATCACAAAGGAACTGCAGCATATTTTGTAAGAATTGGAGGTTGTTATGTAGGATGTCATTGGTGTGATGTTAAAGAAAGTTGGGATCCAAATATTCATCCCCCAATAGGAATTAATAAAATTGTTTCAGAGGTTAGAAAAAAATCTGATTTAGTCGTTATAACCGGTGGAGAGCCATTGATTTACAATATGAGTAAACTTACAGATCTATTATTAAAAAATAATATTAAGACTCATTTAGAAACGTCTGGTGCTTACAAGTTAACAGGAAAGTGGAATTGGATCTGTTTGAGTCCAAAAAAAAATAAACTCCCCTTAAATGAAATTTATAATTTTGCTAATGAATTAAAAGTAATCATTTACAACCTTGATGACTTTAAATTTGCTGAGAGAGAATCAAAAAAGGTTTCTAATAATTGTTTATTATATCTACAGCCTGAGTGGAGTAAACGAAAAAAAATAATGCCTTTAATAGTTAAATATGTCAAAAAAAATCCTCATTGGAAGGTTTCACTTCAAACTCACAAGTATCTAAAAATTCCTTAATTATATAATAAGTATTTAGATCTAATTTTCTTGAATTCAGACAAATCTATAGACCAACTTTCTCTAATCTGATTTTCACTTTTACCATCAATAATTTGTTGTTTTAACTCATAATTTCCAGCTAATAAATCGAAACTATCTAAAAAAAAAGATTTTTTTTCATTACTAATTTTGTAAGCTTCTAAAATCCATTCTAAATTAATTTTATTTAATCTTTTAGAATCTCGTAAATCTAAACCATAACAAAGAGTATTTAAGTGCTTTGGGAATTTAGCTCCTGGCATTGATTTTGGGATAAATGTATAATTATAATTTGTCCATAATGGATTACCAATTACTTGAAATTGTTGATTTGTTCCTCTACCAATACTAACATTTGTTCCCTCAAATAAGCATAAGCTAGGGTATAGGTTAATGGATTTTCTATTTGGTAAATTTGGAGAGGGCTTTAATGGAGTATCATAAATTAAGTTTCTGGAATAGTTTTTCATTTTAATTATTCTTAAATCACAATAGATACTATTTTTTAACCATCCCTCATTATTAATCATCATTGCATATTCACCTATGGTCATTCCATGAACTATAGGAACAGGGTGCATACCAATAAAACTTTTTAATTCTTTTTTTCTTACTGGCCCGTCTATATAATGACCATTTGGGTTTGGTCTATCCAGAACGATTAATTTAATGTTGTTTTCAGCTGCAGCTTCCATTACATAATGTAAAGTTGATATATAAGTATAAAATCTGGCTCCAACGTCTTGAATATCAAAAATCAAAATATCAATTTCATTTAATTGATATTTGGTTGGTTTTTTATTTGTTCCGTACAAAGAAATAATACTAAGTCCAGTTTTACTATCAATATTATCTTTTACTTTTTCACCTGCATCAGCCTGGCCACGAAAACCATGTTCAGGAGAGAAAACTTTAATTACATTAATATTTAAGGAAAGCAAGGAATCAATTAAATGAATATATTTTCCATTATTAAAAATTAACGATGAATGATTTCCTACTACTCCAACATTTTTATTTAACAAATCTTTTACATATAAGTCAGTTCTATTTGCTCCTAAATTATTTTCATCAAAAGTTTGAGAAAAAGAATAATTGAAAAAAACACTAAGTACTAAAAAAAAAGTAATTTTATAATCTGTAAAATTTAATTTCATAAAATGAATTTTGAGACTTATATGGCTAATAGGTTTAGAAAATCTAAAACATATAAAAGTACCGTTTCCTCTCCAATTATAAAAATATCCGTAAGCTCAATAGTTATAGGTATTATTATGATGTTGATCTCAATTTCATCTAGTGTGGGATTACAAAACACTATTAAAACTAAAGTTTCCTCATTATTTGGTCATATTTCAATTTCAAATTTTAAAAACAACAATTCATTTAGTTCTTTAGAACCTGTTAAGATTGATTCAGAAAATAAATCTTGGGAAAGTAATTCTAGAATTATAAATATTCAATATGTAGCATATAAATCAGGCTTAATTATTAATAAAAAAAGTTTTGAAGGGGTAATTTTTAAAGGAGTTTCATCAAATTTTAACTGGAATGTTTTTTCTAATTATATTATTGATGGTAATGTAATAAATACTTCAAATGAATTAACTAATAATGTTATTATTTCTGAGTATTTATCTAAAAAATTATCTTTAGAGTTAAATCAAAAATTTAAAACTACTTTTTATAAGTCTAATTCAATCGCTTCCCCTAACGAAAGAATTTTTAAAGTTGCAGGTATTTACAAATCGGGATTCAATGAATTTGACGAGGTATATTTTTTAGGCGATATTCGACATATTCAGAGGATGAATAAATGGAAATCAGATGAAATAGGAAATATTGAAGTTTTAATTAATGATTTCAATGAAATTGATAATGTAACAAAACAATTATACAACGAAACATCAAGTGCTTTGAACGTTCAATCTATAAAGGAAATATATCCTGATATTTTTAATTGGATAGCTCTTTTTGATATAAATGTTCTTTTAATTATAATAATAATGATATTAATTGGTGGAATAAATATGATTACAGCATTATTAGTTACTGTTCTTGAAAAAGCATCTTTGATTGGAGTTTTAAAAACATTAGGAAGTTCAAATAATAGTATTAGAACTATTTTTTTAATAAATGGCACATACTTAATTAGCCAAGGAATGATAATCGGAAATGTGATTTCTATTTTAATAATTTTCCTTCAAAACAAAACAGGATTTATTAAGTTAGATCCTGAATCATATTATATTTCCGAGCTTCCATTCGACTTTAATTTTTCATCTATTCTATTCTTAAATATTGGCGTTTTAGTTCTTTGTTTTTTAATGTTAATAATCCCTTCTTTAATCATAACAAAAATTTCACCTTCTGAATCAGTTAAAATAAATTAAATTCAATGAATAATAAGTTTCTATATCATTACATTTGCATCTTCTAATGAAGTATTTTAATAATATTATAGAAACTATTGGAAATACTCCTCTTGTTAAGCTTAATAACTTAACAAAAGAAATAGAAGCTTTAGTTTTGGCTAAAGTTGAATATTTTAATCCAGGAAGTTCAGTCAAAGATAGAATGGCTCTTAAAATGATTGAAGATGCAGAAAAAGATGGACAATTAAAACCTGGCTATACTATTGTTGAGGGAACCTCTGGAAATACTGGAATGGGACTTGCATTAGCTGCGATTGTTAAAGGATATAAGTTAATATGTGTTTCCACAGATAAGCAGTCTAAGGAAAAATTTGATGTTTTAAAAGCTGTTGGTGCAAAAGTTGTAGTTTGTCCAACTGACGTTAAACCTAATGATCCTCGTTCTTACTATTCTACTGCTAAAAGAATTGGAGAAGAAACTCCGAACTCATGGTATGTAAACCAATATGATAATCCTTCAAATACGCTTGCACATTATGAAACTACAGGCCCAGAAATTTGGGAACAAACAAACGGAAAAGTTACTCATTTTGTAGTTGGTGTCGGAACCGGAGGAACAATTTCGGGTGTTGCTAAATTCTTAAAGGAAAAAAATCCAAAAATTAAAATTTGGGGAATAGATACTTATGGATCAGTTTTTAAAAAATACCATGAAACTGGTGTTTTTGATGAAAATGAAATTTATCCCTATGTTACAGAAGGAATAGGTGAAGATATAATTCCCAAAAATGTTGATTTTGATTTGATTGATAAATTTGAAAAAGTTACTGATGAGGATGCTGCTATATTTACTCGAAAATTAGCAAAAGAAGAAGGTATTTTCGCAGGTTATTCATGTGGAGCTGCAGTAAAAGGTTTAATTCAATTAAAAGAAAATTTTAAAAAAGATGATGTAGTTGTTGTTCTTTTACACGATTCTGGAAGTCGTTATATTGGAAAAATATACAATGACGAATGGATGAAAAAAAATAACTTTAAGTTATAAATATGATTACAAAAGATTTTTTTCTAAACAATTTAAAAAAATATTGAAACTTAGTTAAACACTTGGCTTGGAAATACTACAATGCTTTCATGGTTGTTCTTTCCAACACTAGATACTCCAAATAAGTAATTGTCAATTACAATTCCCCCCAAAGTATGACTATTTACTTTTCCTACAAACTTACTTTTATCCCAATAGGGTGAAGTAGTATCTCTCCAGTAAACTTTGTAACCCTTAATATCTGAATCGTTTGATATATCCCATTTTAATGTAGTGGAAGATTTAACTGCTCCACCAATTTTTACATTTTTTGGCTCTGGAGGACTCCATCCTAAACTTGCTAAATTAATTGCATTAACAGTTGTAAGTTTCTTTACATAATTAAAATCAACTCCTGAAATTATATCTCCATAGTGAATATTATTCTCAAATCTAATATCTTGATGTTGTCTGTTGTAATTTTCATGAGCTTCCATTATTCTGACTCCAGCATATCCTAGATCGTTGAATGGCTTATGATGTCCACCTCTACCAAATCTATCTAACCTGTAAATTAGCATAGGATTCATAATAGGCATGTATTTCAAAGTATTTTTATGAATGTATCTTGCTAATTGTCGTGAATTTCCGTCAATTTCTCCTCCATAAAATCTTCTTCTTTTGGCAGAAATTTCAGTCTCATTTCCAGGGCTAGCTTCAGAAAAAATTCTAAAACTTATGTTATCAATTATACCGTCAATACCCTCAATATTTCCAATCATATCGTTATTTAATACTCCAATAATTTCCCAATTATTTTTTTTGGCATAATTGGCAAATCCAGCTCCACCATACAAACCTTGTTCTTCGCCAGACAATCCAGCATAAATAATACTATTATCAAATTTATAATTACTTAAAACTTTTGCTGCTTCAATAACTCCAGCCATTCCAGAGGCATTATCATTAGCGCCCGGAGATAGGGAGGTAAAATCATTAGGATCACTAACTCTGCTGTCAATATCTCCACTCATGATGACGAATCTATTTGGATATTTTTTTCCTCTTTGAATAGCTATAACGTTATTTATCCAAACATCTTTTACAAGTCTCCGTTTATTTTTTTTGAAGAAGTTTTTTTGATAAAAAACTTCCAAACAATTGTTACAATTATTAGAAATTTCTTCAAAACTTTTTTTTATCCATCTTCGTGCCGCACCTATACCTGTATCATTTGATATTGTATCACTAAGTGTATGTCTAGTTCCAAATGAAACTAACTTTGTTATGCTGTTTTCTATTCTGTCTTCTGATACTTTTTCTATAATGTCAAAAAAATCTTTATCATTTTGCGAAAAGCATATGGTTGTAATAAAAAAAATAGGTATGAATTTTAAGTATTTCATACCTAAATTTAGTCTAAAAAAATAAATTTTAAAAACAGTATTTGTTTTCGGATTTTAATGTTTCTGCTATTTTATTTTTTAATTCAATTATATTTGGAAATTCGTAGTATTTTGTAAATCTTTTCAAACCCATTAAAAGACCTATTTGTTCATCGCCTTCAGATGATGAAATAATTACTTGTTTTGCTTTGGATTGAATAATATCTACTGCTTGATACAAATACAATTTTGTCATTCTAATTTGATTTTTTTGTTTTTCTTCACCAAAACGTTTTACATTTTTTTCTGTTCTTAGTAAAGCGGATTCAGCCATATAAACCTCTATTAATACATCAGAAACATTTAAAAGCATTTGTTGATGTTCTTCTAATTTTTCACCATACTTCTGAATTCCAGCACCTGCAAGCATTAAGAAAACTTTCTTTAAATTTTTAATTACAAGTTTTTCTTGAGAGAATAGCTCTGTTAAATCTGGAACTTCAAATGAAGGTATTTCCATAAGTTCTTTTCCAACATTTGTTGCTGGTGTGATAATATCTAAATGACCTTTCATCGCTTTTTTTATCAGCATGCCAACACTTAGCATTCTATTAATTTCATTAGTTCCTTCGTAAATTCTACCAATCCTGGAGTCTCTCCATGCGCCTTCCATTGGTGTTTCGGCTGAGAACCCCATTCCTCCAAAAATTTGAATACCTTGATCAGCAATATTTTGCATATCTTCACTAACGGCAACTTTTAAAATTGAACATTCTATTACAAATTCTTCAACTCCTTTTAATTCAGCCTCTTGAAAACTATTTCCACTTTCATGTCGAATTTTAATTCTATCTTCTATAGCTTTTGCAGCTCTGTAAGTAGCAGATTCGCCCACATATGTTTCGGTAGCCATTTGAGCTAACTTTTCTTTAATAGCCTCAAAATCAATTATTTTGGTTTTAAATTGAGTTCTTTCATTAGCATATTGGATCGCATAAGTGCTAACTCTTTTCATAGCATCTAAGCATGCTACAGCTAATTTAATTCTACCAACATTTAATGAGTTCATTGCAATTTTAAAACCACTTCCTCTTTCAGAAAGCATGTTTTCAACAGGAACTTTTGTCTCATTGAAAAAAACTTGTCTTGTTGATGAAGAATGAATTCCTAGTTTTTTTTCTTCTTCTCCAAGGCTAATTCCATTATCTGCTTCGTTTGGTACAATAAATCCGGTAATATTTTTATCATCTTCAATTCTTGCAAAAACAATAAATAATTTAGCGAAACCTGCATTAGAGATCCACATTTTTTGACCAGTTATTTTATAGTATTTACCATCCTCTGAAAGAACTGCTTTTGTCTTTCCACTATTAGCATCAGAACCTGCGGTTGGTTCGGTCAAACAGTACGATCCAAACATCTCACCAGAAGCTAGTTTTGGCACATATTTTTCATTTTGTTCTTTGTTACCATAAAGAACAATAGGCATAGTACCAATTCCAGTATGAGCTCCAAATGCAGTTGATAATGAGCCACAAGCTCCTGAGATAGTTTCACATACAAGCATTGTTGAGACAAATCCCATTCCCATACCGCCGTATTCAGTTGGTACAGCAACACTTAAAAAACCAAGATCACCAGCTTTTTTCATTATCTCTTCGGTTAATTTGTAATCTTTATTTTCAAATCTTTCTCTATGTGGTAAAACCTCTTTTTCAACAAAATCATGAACAGCTTGTTTCATCATTAATTGTTCTTCATTAAAATCTTCAGGTGTAAACACATTGTTACAGTCTGTTTCTTTGATTATAAATTCACCACCTCTTGTGATATTTTTTTCTAAAACACTCATATTTTTAATTTAAAAGTTCGTATATACCTGCAGCTCCTTGTCCAGTTCCAACACACATTGTTACCATTCCATATTTAGATTTTCTGTTTCTCATTTCCTCAAATAATTGAACAGAAAGTTTAGCGCCGGAACATCCAAGTGGATGTCCCAAAGCTATTGCTCCACCATTTACATTTATTATATCTTGATTAAGATTTAATTCTCTAATTACTGCTAGTGATTGAGATGAAAAAGCTTCATTTAATTCAATTAAATCAATGTCACTAATGTTCATATTGGATTGTTTTAAAACTTTAGGAATAGCTTTAACTGGACCAATTCCCATTATTTTTGGAGGAACTCCAGCAACTGCATAATTTATAAGTCTAGCTATAGGTTCAATTTTCAATTCTTTTACCATTTTTTCACTCATAATAAGCACAAAAGCAGCTCCATCGCTCATTTGGGATGAATTTCCTGCAGTAACACTACCATTCAATGAGAATACTGGTCTTAATTTACTTAGCACTTTCAGATTAGTGTCTTTTCTTGGACCTTCATCAGTATCTACAGTGTATTCTCTTGTTTTTTTCCTTCCATTCTCATCAAGATAGGTTTCGTTAACCTTAATAGGAACTATTTGAGATTTAAATTTTCCATTTTCTATTGCATCTATAGCCTTTTTATGAGAGTTTAAAGCAAATTCGTCTTGATCTTCTCTGTTTATGTTAAATTGTTGAGCAACCTGTTCAGCAGTTAGTCCCATTCCCCAGTAATAGTCTTCTTTACCATCTTTAGCTATCCTGTAATCAGGAACTGGTTTATATCCTCCCATGGGAATAAAACTCATACTTTCAACACCACCGGCAATTATGCACTCTGCCATTCCAGATTTTATTTTAGCCGATGCCATTGCAATAGTTTCTAATCCTGATGCACAATATCTATTAACAGTGACACCTGGAACATCCTCAACATTTAAACCCATTAATGAAATTACTCTTCCTATATTTAAACCTTGTTCAGCCTCAGGAGTTGCATTTCCAACAATTACATCATCAATTCTAGTCTTATCTAACTCAGGAATTTCGCTAACCATATGATTTATAGTCTCTGATGCTAATTCATCAGGTCTTTTAAATTTAAATAATCCTTTCGGAGCTTTACCAACAGCTGTTCTGTATGCTTTAACTATATAAGCTTCTTTCATAATTTAATTTCTTAATGGTTTACCTGTTTTTAGTATATATTGAATCCTTTCTAGAGTCTTTCTTTCAGAACATAGAGATAGAAAAGCTTCTCTCTCAAGATCTAAAAGGTATTGTTCATCAACAAATGTAGCTTGTGATAAGTCACCACCACTAATAACGTAAGCAATTTTATTTGCTATTTTTTTGTCATGTTCAGAAATGTATTTTCCTGCTTTCATAGTATCACTACCAACCATAAACATTCCCAAAGCTTGTTTACCTAAAACTTTGATATTTTTTTCTTTACACGGAGGTAAATAACCATAATCTGACATCAATAAGGCATGTTTTTTTGCTATTGATATTTGATGGTTTCTGTTCATAATTATAGTATCGTTATTTGGTTCTAAATATCCCAAATCTATAGCCTCATGAGCAGATGTTGATGTTTTGGCCATTCCTATATTAAGAAAGTATTCTTGAAGAACGTTTAATTCAACATCATTTTTACTAAACTTTTTTGAAGCTCTCAAAGCCATTTCTTTACAACCACCACCACCTGGAATAAGACCTGCTCCAACTTCAACTAAACCTATATAGCTTTCGCTATAAACTACAGCTTTATCACAATGCATAGTTACCTCACAACCTCCGCCTAGTGTTAAACCATGAGGAGCTGCTATTACAGGAACACTAGAATACCTCAATTTCATCATACTGTCTTGAAAAAACTTTATAGCTAAGTTTATTTCATCGTATTCTTGTTCTACAGATGCCATAAAAATTGCACCTAAATTTGCACCAGCCGAAAAATGTGAACCTTCATTCCCAATGACAATTCCTTTATAATTTTTTTCAGCTAAGTCAACAGCTTTGTTAATCCCCATTAGAACACCTTGTCCAAGAGTATTCATTTTAGTTCTGAATTCAAGGTTTATTATCCCATCACCAATATCTTTAATAATGGAATCTGAATTTTCCCAAACAATATTCTTTTTGTCAATATTATTTAAAATTATTAAGGAATCCTGGCCGGGTTTTTTAACATATGACTTTGATTTTAAATCATAATAATAGATTATTCCGTTTTCGATTTTATAAAAACTATTATAATTATTTTTAACCATTTCTAAAACCCATGGAGCAGGTTTGTGACCTAATCCCTCTATTGTTTCAAGTCCTTTTTTTATTCCTATTGAATCCCAAATTTGAAAAGGTCCATTTTTCCAACCAAATCCAGCTCTTAGAGCATCATCAATTCTATAAAGTTCATCTGATATTTCTGGAATTTTGTTTTGTATGTATGAGAACATTGTTCCAAAATTAAATCTGTAAAATTTTCCTGCTTTGTCATTTCCATCAATTAAAAGAGGAAATCTGTCAATAACCTTACTGATTTTTTTTGCTTTTTCTACAGTTTCAAAAAAAACTTTTTTAAGTGGAGAATATTCAAGAGTTTTTAAATCAAGTGATAAAATGGTAGACTTTCCATTTTTTTCCTTAATTCTTTTGTAAAAACCTTGATCAGTTTTTGATCCAAGCCAATTATTCTCTATCATTTTGTGAATATATTCAGGGAGTTTAAATGTGTCCCTAAATTCGTCTTTAGTACAATTTTCATAAATTCCTGTGGCTACATTAACTGTTGTATCGAGTCCAACCAAATCGCTTGTTCTAAATGTTGCTGATTTTGGACTTCCTATTATTGGACCAGTAAGATTATCTATTTCTTCAATACTTAGATCTAGTTTTTCAACGTTGTTAAGTATATTTACCATAGCAAATGTTCCAATTCTGTTTCCTATAAATCCTGGAGTATCTTTTGCTAATACAAAATCTTTTCCGAGAAATCTTTCTCCAAAATAGTGTAAAAAATCAATAATTTTTGGTTTGCAATCTGGTCCAGGTATTACTTCAAATAACTTCAAATATCTTGGAGGATTGAAAAAATGAGTTACAGCAAAATTATGTCTAAAATCTTCAGATCTTCCCTCGTTCATTTGTTTAATTGGAATTCCAGATGTATTTGAAGTTACTAGAGTTCCAAGGGATCGATACTTTTCAATTTGTTCAAAAACAATTTGTTTGATCTTTAGCTTTTCTGTCACAACCTCAATGATCCAATCAACTTCACTTATTTTTTCAATATCATCAGTCAAATTTCCCAATTTAATTCTGTTTAAAAAATTTTTATTATAAAGTGGTGATGGTTTAGATTTAACACATCTTTGAAACATGTCATTTACTATTCTGTTTCTAACTTTTTTATCATCTAATGATAATCCAAGTTTTTTTTCATTATCATTAAGTTTATCTGGAACAATGTCAAGTAAAAGTACATTAATTCCAATATTAGCAAAATGACAAGCAATTCCAGATCCCATGACACCTGATCCAATTATTGCTACACTTTTAATGTTTTTTTTCATTATAAAGTTTTTATATTAATTAAAAATTGAAAATTTCTTTGTTTGAAATTAAATTGTTGATTTTTTCAATAGTATCGTAAAAATTTTCAAGTTCTTTATATCCAATTTCATCTTTTATAGCTTGATTAAATTTTAAAACAGCAACTTTTGAGGCATCCCTATTAACTCTCCCTCTTTCAGTTAAATAAATAAGAACACTTCTTCCATCATCTGGATTTGGTTTTCTTATAATCAATTTTTTTTCTTCCAAAGTTTTTAATGTTCTTGATAGGCTAGTAGCTTCCATCCCCATTTTGGGTCCTAATGTTGTTGAAGGGGTTCCTTTCTTTGGGTCTATACTTAAAAGTGCAAACCCAGTAGCCATCGTAGAATTGTACTTTGAAGCTTCTTCATTATACATTCTTGCAATAGCTTGCCATGTTGATCTCAATAAGTGATCAATAGTCTTTTTTTCCATTCATTTCAAATTTAATAAAAAATACTATGCATGCATAGTATTTTTTTATTTTTTTTAAGCTTTGGATTTAAACCATTTATTTGCATTTTCAAATGCGATTATCCAAGGTGAGATTTTGTCATTTCTGTTTTCAGGATAATAAGGCCAATTCCAAGGAAAAGTTGACCTTTCAAGATGTGGCATCATGGCTATGTGTCTTCCATCTTTGTTACTAATTATAGCAGTATTGTAGTCAGATCCATTTGGATTTGCAGGATAGGATTTGTATCCATATTTCCCAATTATATTATAGTTGCTTTCTGAATAGGGTAATATAAATTTGCCTTCACCATGAGCAGACCAAATACCAAGTTTTGATCCTGATAGATTTTTGAACATTATAGAATTGTTATTCAAAATTTCAACAGATGTAAAAATACATTCAAACTTTTTGGAATCGTTGTGATCCATTCTAGGTTTTTTTTTGTGTTCAGGGTGAAGCAAACCCAGTTCTATAAATAATTGACATCCATTACAAACACCTAAAGATAAAGTGTCATCTCGTTTATAGAAATTCATTAAACTTGACTTAGCTTTATCATTATACAAAAAAGAACCTGCCCAGCCTTTAGCTGATCCCAAAACATCAGAATTAGAAAATCCGCCTACAGCAACAATAAAATTAATATCTTCTAGAGTTTCTCTTCCAGAAATTAAATCTGTCATGTGAATATCTTTTACTTGAAAACCAGCTAAATTCATAGCGTATGCCATCTCTCTTTCAGAATTACTTCCTTTTTCTCTAATTACAGCAGCTTTTATTTTTTTTGAATTTGATTTTATAAGTCCATTAAAATTTTTTGGAAAAATGTATTTTAGGGGTTGTTTTTTGTAATTATAATAACGCTCTTTAGCTTTAATTTTTCCACTTTGTATGGAATCTAATTGAAAAGATTTTTTGTACCAGATATCTCTAAAATATTCAATATTTAGATTCAAATCTTTCTCTTTATTATATAGATTTAAGAAAGAAGAATCTTTTGTTTTTCCGATTTTTATAAAACTTATTTTATTTTCATCTAAAATATTTTCGATTTCTTTTTTTCCTTGAAAAACTAAACCTAAACTTTCACTAAACAATAATTTAACTAAGTCATTTACTTTAAATAAATTAAGATCAATTTCTGCTCCAACATTATTATTTGAAAAGCACATTTCGAGTAATGTGGTTATAAGTCCTCCAGAACTTATATCATGTCCTGAACTAATCAAATTATTTTTAATCAATTTTTGAAAAACATTAAAAGTTTTCTTAAAATAAATCGGATCAGCTGCATCAATTGTAGATGAACCAACAAAATCTAGAGATTGACTAAAAGCAGATCCACCCAAATTAAAATTATTGTTGGAAAGGTTGATGTAATAAATACTATCGTCGTTGATTTTGAATTGAGGTTCAATAATGTTTGTTATATCATTACAATTTGCTGCAGATGAAATAATCACAGTTCCAGGAGATAAAACTTCTTTATCAGTATATATTTGCTTCATTGATAAAGAGTCCTTTCCAGTTGGGATATTTATTCCTAACTCTATTGCAAAATTAGAACAAGACTCAACAGCATTATAAAGTCTTGCATCTTCACCAAAGTTGTTACATGGCCACATCCAATTTGCAGAAAGAGTTACAGAGTCAAGACCTTTTTCTAATGGCGCCCATATTATGTTAGTTAATGCTTTACCAATAGCAATTCTTGATCCAGATGAAGGATCAATTAAGGAAATCAATGGTGAATGGCCAATTGAAGTTGCTATTCCATTTAAGTTAGAATAATCTAAAGCCACTACACCGCAATTGTTTAGTGGAATTTGTAATGATCCAACACATTGTTGTTTAGCCACTTTTCCAGTAACACAACGGTCAACTTTATTGGTTAACCAATCTTTACATGCAACAGACTCTAAAGACAATACATTTTTTAAGTAATTTTCTATATTTTTAAAATCATAGTTTTTATCACAAAATTTGGTTTCTACAGAAATATCTTCCATTATTGTGGTTGGAGAGCTCCCAAAAAAATCAGATAATGATAGATTTATTGGTGATACATTTTTGTTTTTAGATTGTATTATAAATTTTCCATCTTCTTTAATAATACCAACTTTGTAGCATGGTGCTTTTTCTCTATCAGCAATAGCTTTTAGCTTTAAATATTTATTTTCGGGAATTATTAATCCCATTCTTTCTTGAGATTCATTTCCGATAATTTCTTTAAAAGAAAGTGTCTTATCACCAATTGGAAGTTTATCTATATTGATTATTCCTCCAGTTTGTTCAACCAATTCAGAAAGACAATTAAGATGTCCTCCAGCGCCATGATCATGTATTGACACAATAGAGTTGTCCTCAGATTCAACAAAAGATCTAATAGCATTAGCTACTCTTTTTTGCATTTCTGGATTTGATCTTTGAACTGCATTAAGTTCAATACCGGAATTATATTTACCAGTTTCAGTTGAAGATACTGCTGCACCTCCCATTCCAATTCTGTAATTATCTCCACCAAGAATTACAATGATATCACCAGTTTTAGGTTTACTTTTTAGACTTTGGTTTTCTTTTGCGTAACCAACTCCACCAGCAAGCATAATAACTTTATCAAAACCTAAAAACTTATTATTTTCTTCGTGTTCAAATGTTAATACCGAACCAGAAATTAAGGGTTGTCCAAATTTATTTCCAAAATCAGAAGCCCCATTAGATGCCTTTATTAGAATATCAACAGGGCTTTGATAAAGCCAATTTCTTTTTTTTGTTACTAATTTTCTATCATTTTTAAACCTCGGATATGAAGTCATGTAGACAGCAGTTCCTGCAAGAGGTAAAGATCCTTTTCCACCTGCTAATCTATCTCTAATTTCACCGCCAGAACCAGTAGCAGCCCCATTAAATGGTTCTACAGTAGTAGGAAAGTTATGAGTTTCTGCTTTTAAAGAAACAACAGATTTAAACATTGTTTTTTTATAAAACGAGGGTTTATCTCCATGAGAAGGTGCAAATTGTTCGACGAAAGGTCCTTTGACAAATGCTACATTGTCTTTGTAGGCAGAGACAATTTCATTTGGATTAAGCTTTGAAGTTTTTTTTATGAGTTTAAAAAGTGAATCTTTTTTTTCAACTCCATCAATCATAAACTTACCATTAAATATCTTGTGTCTACAATGTTCAGAATTCACCTGAGAAAATCCGAAAACTTCACTGTCTGTCAATTTTCTGCCTAATTTAAACGATAAATCTTTCAGATAATTAATTTCTTCAGTATTTAAAGCTAATCCTTCTTTATCATTATAATCAGAAATATTATCAATTTTTAAAATGGGTTGTGGTTTTATAGAAACTTCAAATATATTTTGATTTAATAATTTGTATTCCTCAAAAATCATTGGGTCATACTTTTCATTTGATGTTTTTTTTAAAACAAATTTTTCAATTCTTTGAATTCCAGAAATACCCATATTTTCAGTTATTTCAACTGCATTTGTGCTCCAAGGAGAAACCATAGTTTTTTTTGGGCCAATATAAACTGAATGAATTTTAGTTTTTTCTAAAATTTTAGCTTTAAAAAGCCACTCTAATTTTTGAATGTCTTTCTGTAAAAATGCTTTTTTTGAATCAACTGCATAAATTACGTTAAATTGATTTTTGAAAAAAAGAACCATTAATGGTAGTTGTTAAAAGTAGCTTCAAAAATATAAGAAAAAAAGGAAAATGAATTGTATAAATATGAATTTTAAATAACGATTTTTAACTACTTATTAACATAATTATTTAATGCTTAATCTAACCATGTAAAATCCATCAAAACCTGATTCAGCTGGACTAATTTTCTTTTCATCTTCAATTTTAAATTTTTTTCCTTCATGAGTTTGTAAAAATCTTTTAATTTGAAGTTCATTTTCAGAAGGTAAAATAGAACAAGTTGCGTAAACAATTTTTCCGTTTTGTTTTATCATTGGACTATACTTTTTCAAAATTTCTTGTTGAGTATCTCTGATTTTATCTAAAAAACTTTGAGAAAGTTTCCATTTTGAATCTGGATTTCTTCTTAGAACACCTAGTCCAGTACATGGAGAATCAATAAGCAATCTATCTATTTTTCCATATAAGCGTTTAATACTTTTATTATTTTCAATTACTCTAGTCTCTATATTAAATGCGTTATTTCTTTTAGCTCTTTTTTTCAGTTCAAATAATTTGCTTTTGAATATATCCATTGCAATTATTTTTCCTTTATTTTCTGTTATTGCTGATAAGTGTAACGATTTGCCACCTGATCCTGCACATACATCACATATTTTCATTCCTTTTTTAACTTTTAAAAAAGGGGCAACTAGTTGTGAGGATGCATCTTGAAGTTCAAAAAAGCCATTTTGGAATGCATGAGTTTTAAATAAATTTTTTCTTTCTGTAAGTTTTAAGGCTTCAGGAAACCCTTTAATTTTTTCAACTTGAATATTTTCTTTTTGGAGTTCAACTATTAAATCATTTATATTTGTTTTTAATGAATTTACTCTTATTATAACTTCTGCCTGATTATTTAGTGCCGACAATTCTCTAGTCCATATATTTTCTCCAAGTTCTTCACTCCCAATTTTATCAAGCCAGTCTGGAACAGATTCTCTGAATTTTCTAATTTTCATTAAACAATCAAATTTTCCTTTGATTCTTCTTGTGGGTGTATTTTCAAATTCTTTCCAATTTGGGAGTTGTATTCCATTTAAAACAGCCCAAACTGAAAAAACTTTCCATAATTCACTATTTTTAAATGGACTTTTAGTTTGGGAAATTTCAGTATATAATCTTTTCCACCTTATGATATCATAACTTGTTTCTGCGATAAACCCTCTATCACGACTTCCCCATCTTTGATCTGATTTTAAAATCTTTTCTATGGTTTTATCAGCATATAAGTTTTGATTAAAAGTTCCATGAAGTACTTTAATTACTGCAACCACTAAGTTTCTATGAAGACGCATTTAATACTTTCGCGCAAATATAGTTTTTAAACTAGATCATTTTATAAAACAATTATTAAAATATAGAACTAAATCAAAATAATAAATGTGTGGAATAGGTTTAAAATATAGACTATTTCTTATTATTATTTTTTAATTTTGTAATCATTTCTCTTCTAAAATCATCTTCAAGTCTAAATAAATAGCTAGTTTTCTTTAAAGACATAAACTCTTTAAGATTTACTATTAATTTCGCTCTTAGATCAATTTTCTTTTTTTCATAGCTTAAAAAATCATTGATATATTGTTCATATTCTTTATCTGAAAAATTACTGCTATCTAATTTCATAGTTCTGTATTTTAGTCTTCTTTGTCTATAATTTTCTTTCAAACTATCTTGATAAAGTTTATAAACTTCCCAAAATTTTGATTCATTTTTTTTGTCAAGATTCAATTTTTCAGTTAAATAAATTTTTTTATAAGCATCTATTTTTTCAGACCTGATTATTTGTTCTTGAGCACTAGAAATATTAAATACTGAAATTAAAGATAGAGACAGAATTATTTTTTTCATAATTATTCAAATATTAGATAATGATCGTTGATGAAGTAGGTTTCCATTAAATATTCATATTCGTATTCACTAAAATTATTTAATTTGACTTCAAATATTGTTTCATCAAATAATTCAGAATATTCAGAAATTGAGTGATCAACTAATTCGTAATTTAAATAAGAGAATATTTCATCTTCTGAAAAATTATTTGAATCTTTAAAGTAAAGATTTGAAGCAATCCCAATAATAAAAATTGCTGCAATCCCACTATATATAATATTTTTTATTAAATAGCTTTTGGATTTACTCTTAATCTTAGAATAGTTAAATTCTAAAGTTTCAAAATAGTTTAAAGGTATTTTAAAACTCTTTTTTTTTGGAAACAAGAGATTGTCTGAAGAAATACTTTCAAAATATCCTTCAGGAACCTTAAATCTATTTTTATTAATATTTATTTTCTTTTCTCTACTCATTTAATAATTTGACAATCTTTTAGTTAAAAGGTTTGATTTTTAATTAATTCTTTTTTTATTTTTTTTACTGCTATGTGATAAGAAGCTTTTAATCCGCCTTCAGAAATTTCTAGAATTTGAGCTATTTCTTTAAATTTCATGTCCTGCTCATATTTCATTTGAAAAATTAATTTTTGTTGAGTTGGTAATGTGTTTATTGCTTTCTGAAACAATATCTGAATTTCGTTTCCATCAAAATATGGATCTTGCTTTAAGTTGTCTATTTGATAGTCTATCATTTCGCTTGAGGACATTAAAAATTTTTTTGCTTTGGATTTTATAAAATTCAAAGATTCATTTGTGGCTATTCTATAAATCCAAGTATATAGTTTGCATTTAGATTCAAATTTATAAATTCCTTTGAAAACTTTAATGAATGTGTTTTGTAAAACATCATGAGCGTCATCATGATCAAGTACTATTTTTCTAATATGCCAGTAGATTGGTTTTTTGTATTCTTGAACTAGTTTTTCAAAAGCTAAATCCATTGTTTCAGGATTAATGAGACTTTCAATAAATTTAGTTTCATCTTTCAACTTAAATATTTTAATTATTTGACAATTGAAATTAATTAAAGTTTAAGAGAAAGACTGTAATTTAATTAATTTTGAGTAGGTTCCATTTTTCTCAATTAATTCATTGTGTGTACCTCTTTCAATGATTTCTCCCTCATTAATTACTAAAATTAAATCAGCTTTTTGAATAGTAGATAACCTATGTGCGATTACTAATGATGTTCTGTTTTTCATTAATTTTTCTAAAGCTTGTTGAACTAATTTTTCTGATTCTGAATCCAGAGAAGATGTTGCCTCATCCAAGATCATTATTGGTGGGTTTCTGAAAACAGCCCTTGCAATAGAAATTCTTTGTTTTTGACCACCTGATAATTTTCCCCCTCCATCACCAACATTTGATTCATATTTTTTTTCAAACTTTTTAATAAAATCGTCTGCGTTAGCAATAATGGCTGAGTTAATTATTTCATCCATTTCTGTTTCAGATTTGGAAAGTTTAATGTTATTTATAATAGTATCATTGAATAATATAGAATCTTGAGATACTAATCCAATTAGAGCCCTTAAATCATTTTTATTTATTTTTTTAATATCAATTCCATCAATAGAAATTTTTCCCTGAGAAACATCATAGAATCTAGGTATAAGATTAGCAATCGTTGATTTACCACTACCGGATTGTCCTACAAGAGCAATGGTTTGACCTTTTTTTATTTCAAAATTGATGTTATTAATTATTTTTTCATTTTCATATTTAAAACTGACATTTTCAAACTTTATATTTAATTTAAAATCTGATTTTTTAATTGCATTTGGTACTTGTTTGATTGAATTTTTCGAGTCTAAAATTTCTAAAACTCTTTCAGCAGCAGCATTTCCTTTTTTTATTGAATACGATGCTTTGCTAATTGCTTTAGCAGGAGTTAAAACTCCATAAGCTAAGCCCATGTATGTTATAAAAGCAGCAGGATTTAATTCTTGGTCAATCAAAACCAATTTTCCACCATACCAAAGCAATACTCCAATTACAGAAATTCCTAAGAATTCGCTCATTGGAGTTGCTAAATTTTGTCTATTAATAAGTTTGTTAGAAAGATCATAAAATCGATTATTAGAGTTTTTGAATTTTTCAATAAAAAATAATTCAGAAACAAACCCTTTAATAATTTTCAAACCATTTAAAGTTTCTTCAGTTATTGACAAGAATTCTGCTTGTTCATTTTGAACCAGAGTAGATGTTGCTTTAAGAGATCTGCCTAAGAGAGATATAATAATTCCTGAGAGGGGTATAAAAATTAAAACAAAAGCTGTCAATTTATAACTAATTAAAAACATAGCTGATACTGTAAATAAAATAGTCAAAGGTTCTCTAACAATTAGTTCTAAAATTGATAAGAATGAGTGTTGAATTTCTAAAACATCTGCAGTGATTCTTGAAATTACATCACCCTTTTTCTTATCAGTAAAATAGGAAATCGGCATACCAATTATTTTCTTGTAGACATCTTCTCTTAGATTAGTTAAAATTCCATTTCTTAAAAATGTTATAAAAAACATTGCCAAATAGTTGAAAAAGTTTTTTAAGAAAAACAAAATAATTATGGCGCTAATTACAAAAATTAGAGCTTTTTGTGGATCTTGCCCTGCGTAGTTACTGACTTGATAGTTAAGCCAAACTTCAAGATTATTTCCTAAACTGTAGATGTCATTAAATTCAGGTTTAGAATATGTTTTATTGTTTTCGCCAAATAATACCTCTAACATTGGCATGAGAGATAAAAAAGACAAGGCACTAAATAGAGCATAAAGTGCATTAAAAAAAATATTTAAAAAAATATATTTTTTAAAAGGTGCAGCGTATCTAAATATTCTTTTAAAATAGTTCATATTTAAAATTCAAACTCTTTTATAATTCTATCAATTTTTTCATCAAGCAAGGTTTTTTTCTTGTCAAAATCTTCTTTGGAGCTTAATCTGCAATTTACACTAATGTAAAACTTTATTTTTGGTTCTGTTCCACTTGGTCTTGCTGCTACGGTTGAACCATCCTCAGATTCAAATATTAAAACATTTGATTTTGGAAAGTCCAAATTGTAAGCTTTATTGTTTTTTAAATCGTATGTTTTTGAACTATTAAAATCTTTAATTGTTATAGTTTTGCTTCCATCTATAAAATCTTTTTTTGAAGATCTTAAATTATTCATTATCAAACTTATTTCTTCTAAACCTTTTTCGCCTTCTTTTTTAATAGAAATTAATTTTTCTTTATAAAATCCATATTTAATATAACATTTAATTAAGTAATCAATTAATGAAATATTTTTTGACTTGCATTCTGATCCCAATTCACAGGCAACCAAAGAGGATGTTAAAGCGTCTTTATCTCTAACGAAGTCTCCAACCATATAACCAAAACTTTCTTCACCACCAGCGATATATTTCTGATTTTTAAAATCATTTATCATTTTTCCAATCCATTTGAAGCCGGTAAGACCAACTTTAAAATCTATATTATAAAAATTGGCTATGTGTTTGATCATTGATGTTGAAACTACTGTTGAGCCTATAAAAAATGATTTATTCAAATTTTCTTTTTTGCTAAGAATGAATTCAGTCAAAACAATCATCATTTGATTTCCATTTAAAATTTGAAAATCATTATTGTGTTTTACAGCCAGTCCAACTCTATCTGCATCTGGATCAGTTCCAATTACTATGTCTGCGTTAATTTTTTTTGCCAATTTAATTCCTAAACTTAATGCTTCAGGTTCTTCAGGATTTGGTGATTGAACAGTACTGAAATTTCCATCAGGATTTTGTTGCTCCTTTACAATGTTAAAATCTTTAAAACCAGCCCCAATTAAAATTTCAGGAAGAAGTTTGTAAGAAGTTCCATGTAAAGCGGTAAAGACAACTTTATAATTTTCTCTCTTAGAATGTCCGATTTTACCATTTTTTATTGAATCCTTAACAAAATCTGAATCTATCTCGTCTCCAATAATTTCAATATTGGAATCTTTGTTATTGAAATTTATTTCATTGAATTTTACTGATTCAATTTCTGTTATAAGATTTTTATCTAAAGGTGGAACAATTTGGCCTCCGTCTTTCCAGTAAACTTTGTATCCATTGTATTCAGGTGGATTATGTGAAGCTGTTATTACAATTCCACAAATGCATTTAAGCTTTATTACAGAGTAAGAAAGTTCTGGAGTTGGTCTAATGGAGTC
>JADHLZ010000020.1 GCA_016780345.1 Flavobacteriaceae bacterium
GTTTTCATAAAACTATCTAAATTCACCCCACTATACTGCTTAGCATTTCCGTTAGTTGGTAAAGTATGATTTGTACCGGATGCATAATCCCCTACACTTTCAGGACTATAATTTCCTATAAAAACTGATCCAGCATTAACAAGATTTTCTATAAAATAACTTTCATTCTCTGTATTAATAATGTAGTGTTCTGGCGCATACTCATTTATAAATTCAACTGCTTCTTCTTTATTTTCAAAATAAAGAAGCTTTGAATTTGAAATTGATTGATTAATAAAATCGATTCTATCCAAATTTTTTGATTGCATTATAATAGATTTTTCAACTTTATCAATCAAAGACTTACATAAACTAACAAGAATTACTTGACTATCTGGACCATGTTCTGCTTGAGATAATAAATCAGAAGCTACATAGTCAGGATTAGCTTTACTGTCAGCTAAAACTAATAATTCACTTGGGCCTGCAGGCATATCTATTGCTGTGTTATAATCAATTGAGTTTAGTTTTGCACTAGTAACATATTGATTTCCTGGTCCAAATATTTTATTGACTTTTGGAACGTTTTCAGTTCCTAAGCTCATTGCAGCAATAGCTTGAGCACCACCAACATTAATTATTGTATTAACATTACACAATTTAGCAGTATATAGTATTACTTTATTAACATCTCCATTTTTTTCAGGAGGTGTACACAAAATTACTTTTTTGCATTTTGCTATCATGGCTGGAATAGCCAGCATTAGTACTGAGGAAAATAATGGAGCTGTTCCTCCAGGAATATATAATCCAACATTTTCAATCGGTCTTTTGTCTTGCCAACAAAACACTCCCTTTGATGTTTCTATTTTTTTTGAAACAAAAAGTTGACTTTCGTGAAATTTATAAATATTGTTAAAGGCATTATTTATTGATTTTTTTAAAACAGGATCTATATTAATCTCAGAAATATCGACTTTTTCTAAATCAATGCTTATTTTTTTTATATTAATATTATCAAACTTTTTTGTGTACTCAATCAAAGATTTATCTCCGTTGATCTTAACATTTTCAAAAATATCATTTATGGTTTTTTTAATTTCACTGTCATTAAACAATGGTCTTTCACAAATCAAATTCCAATTGGCTTTATTTGGATTATAATATCTTTTCATTACAAAACCATTTTTTCAATTGGACAAACTAAAATACCCTCTGCTCCAGCTTCTTTAATTTTATCAATTACCTCCCAAAAAGTGTTTTCATTAATAACTGAATGTAGCGAACTCCACCCCTCTTTATTTAAAGGTAATACTGTTGGACTTTTTAATACAGGTAAAATCTTTGAAATTGCTTCGATTTTATCATTTGGAGCATTCAATAATATGTATTTGGATTCTTTTGCTTTTAATACTGCATTAACTCTAAATATAAACTTATCAAGAAGTTCTTTATTATTACTCAAAACATTATCATTTCCAGCAATCACAGCTTGAGATTCAAGCAAAACATAAACTTCTTTTAGGTTGTTTTTATACAAAGTACTTCCACTTGATACAATATCGCATATAGCATCTGAAAGCCCAATATTAGGAGCTATTTCAACAGAACCATTGATAACGTGAATTGAAGACTTAATTTTTTCTTTTTTAAGAAATTTTTTTAATGTATTTGGATAAGATGTTGCAATTTTCAAGTTATTTAGATCATTTATTGAATTAAACTCTTTTGATTCAGGTAACGCAATAGAAACTTTACATTTCGAAAAGCCTAATTTTTGAAATATCTCAATATTATAATCTTTTTCAATTAATAAATTTTCACCAATAATTGCTAAATCGACAACACCGTCTTTAATATATTTTGGTATATCGCTATTTCTTAAAAAATATACTTCAATTGGAAAATTTGAAGAAGATGCTTTTAATTGATCTTTGTAATTGTCAATTTTTATTCCACATTTTTCAAGAAGTTCTAGTGAATCTTTATTTAATCTTCCTGATTTCTGAATTGCTATTTTTAATTTATTCATTTTAGATTTTTTTAATAAAAAAACCCGTTTGGGTTAACAAACGGGCTTATATAATAATACAAATCATATCATCATATCACTCGTTTGAGGATATTGTAATGATGATGAAAAGTATGTGTTAATTTCATTTTTAATATTAAGTGTGCAAATATTATAAAAATTTTATTGATTTCCTAAAATTATAGGCAAACCGTCCTTGCCACTACCTATAACAATAACTTTAGTATTTGCTGATTCAGATAATTTAGTAGTAGCTTCTATTCCTTTATCCCTTAAAATATTAGTAGTTAATGATGAATTTAATATTCTGTTGGCATCAGCCTTTCCCTGGGCATCAATTCTTACTTTTTCTGCTTCTTTTCTAGCTGATTCAAGTTTAAATTCATATTCTAAAGACATTTGTTCTTGACTTAGTTTTCTTTCAATTGCTTGTTTTATTGTATTTGGTAAAGTAACGTCTCTAACTAAAACATCATTAATTTGAACATATTGATCTTCTACTCCTTTTTTCAATTCATCAAAAATTTCACTTTCTATAGCATCTCTCTTGGTGGAATAAAGTTGTTCAGGTGTATATCTACCAACTACACTTCTGGCTACAGCTCTAATGTTAGGAACAATTACTATATCTAAATAATTAGAGCCTTTTGTTTGATGTAATAATCCTAATTGATCCGCTTTAGGCTGATATAACACAGAAACATCTAAAGATATTTCAAGTCCATTTGATGATAAAACCTGCATTTGACTTTCAAAAACTTCTTGTTGCTTTACATTATACAAATAAACTTTATTCCAAGGAGCTATAATATGAAAACCTTCACCTAAAGCAGGTTCATCAACTACAGTACCTTCACCAAATGTTCTAAAAAGAACTCCAGCCTCACCATAGCCGATATTTACAGCAGATTTCATTATTCCTATAATAGCAAACATTATTAGTAATACAACGGGTAATCCAATTTTGTTAATTCTATCCATTTTTTAATTTTTAAATTTATTTTAAGTTAACATTCCTCCATCAACATTTATTACTTGACCAGTAATAAAAGTAGAAAGATCAGATGACAAAAATAAGCAAAGATTTGCAACATCTTCAGGTGTTCCTCCTCTTTTTAAAGGAATACCACTAATCCATTGATTTACAACCTCTTCATTTAATTTATCAGTCATTTCAGTTTGTATAAAACCTGGAGCTATAACATTAGACCTAATGTTTCTTGATCCAAGTTCCAGAGCAATTGATTTGGAAAATCCAATAATACCAGCTTTCGAGGCTGCGTAATTAGACTGACCAGCATTTCCTTTCACACCAACAATTGAACTAATACTAATAATAGACCCTGATCTATTCTTTAAAAAAGTTCTTTGCACAGCTTTAACCATATTAAATACTGATTTTAAATTCACTTTTATAACCGCATCAAAATCATCTTCAGTCATTCTCATAAGTAAATTATCTTTAGTAATACCAGCATTATTTATTAAAACGTCAATATTTCCAAAATCTCTTAAAATTTGATCAACAACGTTCTCAGAGTCTTCAAAACTTTCAGCATTACTTTGGTATCCTTTACATTTTACCTTTAGTTTGATTATTTCATCTGTAAGTGATATGGCAGCATCAACAGATTTTGAATAAGTAAATGCTATGTTAGCGCCATGATTAGCTAAAACAGTAGCAATTCCTCTTCCTATTCCTCTACTTGCACCTGTAATTATAATAGTTTTATTTTCTAGTAATTTCATTTATCAAATTTAAATTATCACGAAACAACTTCAAACACTTTTTTTCCAATCTCCGCAGGAGAATCAACAACATGAATTCCACACTCTCTCATAACTTTCTTTTTAGCTTCAGCAGTATCATCAGCTCCTCCAACAATAGCTCCTGCATGTCCCATTGTTCTACCTTTTGGTGCGGTTTCACCAGCAATAAATCCAACAACAGGTTTTTTGTTTCCATTTTCATAAACCCACTTTGCTGCTTCTGTCTCAAGTTGACCGCCAATTTCTCCAATCATTACAATACAATCTGTTTCAGAATCATTCATGAACATTTCAATAGCATCTTTAGTAGTAGTTCCGATAATTGGATCTCCTCCTATACCAATTGCAGTCGAAATACCCAATCCTTGCTTAACAATTTGATCTGCTGCTTCATATGTTAATGTTCCGGATTTTGAAACTAAACCAATTTTTCCCTTTTTAAAAACAAAACCTGGCATAATACCAACCTTTGCTTCATCTGGGGTTATAATTCCTGGACAATTAGGACCAATTAGTCTGCAATCTTTATTTTTTAAATAATGATTAACTTTTGTCATATCAGAAATAGGAATACCTTCTGTTATCGCAATTATTGTTTTTAAACCAGAATCGGCAGCTTCCATTATTGCATCAGCGGCAAAACCTGCTGGCACAAAAATTATTGATGTATTTGCATTAGTTATATTAACAGCTTCAGAAACAGTATTAAAAACAGGTTTATCTAAATGTACCTGTCCTCCTTTTCCAGGTGTTATTCCTCCAACAACATTAGTACCATACTCAATCATCTGCTCTGCATGAAAAGTACCTTCACTTCCTGTAAAACCTTGAACGATAATTCTTGAATCTTTGTCAACTATTATACTCATATAAACAAATTATTAATTTTTAACTCTTTCCAAGTAGGAGCCTTTTTCTGTATCAATTTTTATAGTATCACCTTCGTTTATAAACAATGGAACATTAATTTTTGCTCCTGTCTCAAGAACTGCAGGTTTAGTAGCATTTGTTGCTGTATTTCCTTTGACACCTGGTTCTGTAGAAGAAACCTCCAAAATAACACTTTGAGGCATTTCAACTGAAAGTGTGGAGCCATTCTCGGTATTTGTTAAAACCGTAACCGTTTCACCTTCTTTTAAAAATTCTGAATAATCTAATAGCATTTCTTCAACAGTAATTTGATTGTAATCCTCTATATTCATGAAATGATATGTAGTTGATTCTTTGTATAAAAATTGGTACTTGTTAGTTTCAACCCTTACGTCATCAATTTTATGTCCTGCTGAAAAAGTATTGTCAATAACTTTTCCGTTAGTAACACTTTTAAGTTTAGTTCTTACAAATGCTGGACCTTTTCCTGGTTTAACATGAAGGAATTCAATAATCTTATAAATATCATTATTGTATTTTATACATAAACCTTTTCTAATATCTGATGAAGTTGCCATAAATTAATTTTGAAAATATCCTTTCATTATACCTCTCTGTGAATCCTTTATAAATTGAATTATTTCATCTCTTTCCTTAGTTGCTTCCATTTCAGCTTCGATGATACTAACCGCTTGTGTATTGTTATATTTTTTTTGATATAGTATTCTGTAAATTGACTGAATTTGCATAATTACATCACTATCAAAACCTCTTCTTCTTAAACCAACTGAATTAATACCAACATATGAAATCGGTTCTCTAGCTGCTTTTACATATGGAGGAATATCCTTTCGAACAAGTGAACCTCCTGCTACAAAAGCATGGCTTCCAATTGAGCAAAATTGATGAACAGCAACCATACCTGCCAAAATCACATGATTTCCAACAGTAACATGTCCTGCTAAAGTTGAATTATTTGAAAAAATACAGTGATCTCCAATAAAACAATCATGGGCTATATGAGAATAAGCCATTATCAAACAGCTTTTCCCAATCTTGGTAACATTCCTGTCAGAGGTTCCTCTATTTATAGTAACACACTCTCTAATTGTTGTATTATCGCCAATAGTAACGGTAGTTTCTTCTCCTTTAAATTTTAAATCTTGAGGAACAGCAGAAATTACAGAACCTGGAAAAATTGAAACATTTTTTCCTATTCTAGCTCCACTCATTATCGTAACATTTGAACCAATCCAAGTACCATCACCTATTACGACATCTTTATCAATTGAGGAAAAAGGTTCAACAACAACGTTTTTTGATATTTTTGCTCCAGGATGTATATATGAAAGTGGTTGATACATTATGCGTCAGATTTTTTTATCATTTTTGCTAATAACTCTGCTTCACTTGTTAATTTATCATCTACAAAAGCCTGTCCTTTCATGTGAATAATTCCTCTTCTAACTGGTGATAGTAATTCTAATTTAAAAATTAACACGTCTCCAGGAACAACAGGGTGTTTAAATTTAGCTTTATCAATTTTAGCAAAAAAAGTAAGATAATTTTCAGGATCAGGAAAATTATTTAAACACAATACACCTCCAGCTTGTGCCATGGCTTCAATTTGCAAAACACCTGGCATAATAGGTTTGCCAGGAAAATGTCCTTTAAAATAATCTTCATTCATTGTTACATTTTTTTGTGCAACTATATGATTACTAGACATTTCAATTATATTATCAACCAATAAAAATGGGGGTCTATGTGGTAAAATCTTCATTATTTGATTCACATCCATTAAAGGAGGAATTGATAAATCAACTTTAGGCGATAAATTTCTTTTTTCACTTTTAATAATTGAAGAAAGTTTTTTTCCGAACATCGTATTTATATAGTGACCTGGTTTATTAGCTATAATTTTTCCTCTAATTCTAGTTCCTACTAAGGCTAAATCACCAAGAATATCTAACAGCTTATGTCTGGCAGCTTCATTTGGATAATGAAGTGTCAGGTTATCAAGTATTCCATTTGGGTTTACAGAGATTTTATCCTTATTAAATGCCTTTTTAAGCTTTTTCATAGTTTCATCGGATAATTCTTTATCAACATAGACGATTGCATTATTCAAATCTCCTCCTTTGATAAGACCATTGTCAACAAGCATTTCAATTTCATGTAAAAAACTAAATGTCCTAGAATTAGAAAACTCATCTTTAAATTGTTTCAAATCAGTCATTGTAGCATTCTGAGTTCCTAGGATTTTAGTTCCAAAATCAACCATTGCAGTGACCTCATATTTATCAGAGGGCAAAACTGTTATTTCACTACCACTTTCTTTATCAACGTAAGAAATGTTTTCCTTAACTATATATTCATTCCTTTCTTTATTCTGTTCTTTGATTCCTGCATTTAATAAAGCTTCAACAAAAAATTTAGAGGAGCCATCCATTATTGGAGGTTCTGGAGCATCAATTTCAATTAGGACATTGTCAATTTGTAGTCCAACTAAAGCAGCTAGAACATGTTCGGAAGTCTGAATAATTACTCCATTTTTTTCAAGTGTTGTTCCTCTTTTAGTACTAACAACATAATTTACATCAGCTTCAATTATTGGATTTCCTGGAAGATCTGTTCTGCAAAATGCATAACCAAAATCTTCTTTGGCAGGTTTAAAAGTTAAATTCACATCATTTCCTGAGTGAATACCTACTCCTTTTAATGATATAGATTTTAAAATTGTTTGCTGCTTAATCATTGTTGACATTTTTTTTAAAAAACTTATCAATTTTTTTCATTATATCTGGAAGGTTTTTGAAATGAACATACGATTTGTTATAATCACGATACTTTATTGCAGGATATCCCATTATAGATACGTCGGATTCAAAATTTCTTAATACTCCAGATTTTGCTTGTATCATTACTCTATCTCCAATTTTTAAATGACCTGAAATACCAACTTGACCACCTATCATACAATTTGATCCAATGGATGTAGAGCCTGCAATACCTACTTGTGCAGCTATTACAGTATTAGTACCAATTGTTACATTATGAGCAATTTGAACTAAATTATCTATTTTAACTCCATTTGATATCTTAGTTGATCCTAATGTAGCTTTATCAATAGTTGTATTTGATCCTATTTCAACATTATCACCTATAAAAACATTACCATTATGAGTAACTTTTTTTTGGTTTCCATTCTCATCAATATTAAATCCAAATCCATCCGAGCCAATGACTGTGCCTGAATGAATTATACAGTTTTTACCTATTATAGTATTACTATATATTTTAACACCAGGATAAATGACTGTGTTTTCATCAATTTTTACGTTTTCACCAATGAATACTTGAGAATAAATTTTAACATTTTTTCCAATAAACGAATTTTTGTTACATACAGAAAATGGACCAAAATAAACTCCAGAATTAATAACAACAGACTTATCAATTTTAGAATTATTATCAATTCCTTCTTTTATGAAATCATTTTTTCCAAAAACACTTAAAAGCTTTGCAAATGATTCATTAGGATCTTTAACTCTTATTAATGTTTTAGAAATAGGAGACTCAAGAATATAATTCTCATTTATTAATACAATCGAAGAATTAGAAGTATATAAATATTTGTTATATTTTGAGTTGCCAAGAAAGGATAAAGAACCTTTTTGGCCATCTTCAATTTTAGATAAACGATTAATAGAAACATTATCATCTCCTTCAACATTTCCATTAACAATATCAGCTATTTGATGTGCTTTTAAGTTCATCGACGCAAAAGTATGAAAATTAATTAATTTTGTAGAATATCATTTGAAGTGAAGAAAAGACTCATTATTTTTGATAATAAACAATTAATTTGGAATTAATATACGGAATTACTGATTTAATTAAAGCAAGTCAGTTTATTGTAGAAAAATCAAAATCAAACTTATTACTTATTTCCGGAATTGTTGGCTCAGGTAAAACAACTCTGATAAAAAACTATTGTAAATTAATAGGAGTAAATGAGAATGTCAGTAGCCCCACCTATGCATTAATACATGAATATGAATCAGAAAAAGGATTAGTTATTCATATGGATTTATACAGATTAAAAAATATTGATGAATTAAACAACCTAGGAGTAGCTGAATATTTTAATAACAGAAAAGTTATTATTGAATGGCCAGAGATTATAATTGATAAAATTTCTTCAAGCTTCACTCATATAAGCCTCTCATATTTAGATTATAACAAAAGAAAAATAAGCATTTCAAATCATAACATATGAGTTTTTTAAAAAGATTATATTTTTTTCTGTTCGGATTAGGATTAGTTTTAATAATCTTAGTATTTATTACAAATAAAAAAGGAACTAAGTTTAATTACATGCCAAACAAAAGAGTTGTCAATGATATTTATAAAAAAAAATGGATATTTAATGATTCTAATAATAAAATATCTAAGGAAGATTTTATAACAAATTTTGATGTTGATTTTAGTTTGAGTAATGTAAAATTAGATTCGTGTAAAATTTACTATGTTCATCATAAAAGAGAGAAATTCAATGTTATAAATTGTGAAAAAAAAGCTTTGTTTAAAAAAATAAATTAAATACTTCTTCTTCGTTTTTTTTCATTTAAAATCAGTTGTAATTCTCTTCCTGTTTGTCCTTGTACTGAAGTGTTTTCTTGAGCTCTACGTATTAAATATGGCATTAAATTTTTAACTGAACCAAATGGTAAAATTTTAAAAGTATTAAATTTATTATGAGCTAGATTAAAAGAGATATTGTCGCTCATTCCAAAAAGCTGACCAAACCAAACTCTAGGATCATTATTCTTTATTTTTTTTTCTTTCATAATATTCATTACTCTTAAAACAGAATCTTCATTATGCGATGCACATATAAAAGAAATTTTATTCAAATTCTCAAAAACAAAGTCAATAGCTTTGTTAAAATTGTCATCAGTTTCAATTTTAGAATTACATATAGGAGAATCAATTCCTTTATTTTTTGCAATTTTTCTTTCTTTTTCCATATATGCTCCCCTGACTAATTTTAAACCAAATTGAATACCCTTGTTTTTATCATTTTTTAATAAATCTCTAATATATTGCATCCTGTCTTTTCTGTACAACTGTACGGTATTAAAGACTATTGGCACAGACTTATTAAATTTTCTCATCATCATAATAGCTAAATCATCAATAGCTTTTTGTACGTCAACTTCTTCAGCATCAATAAGGATTTTAACATTTTCAAAAAATGCTTTTTCACAAACTTTTTCAAACCTTTTAACAACTCTACACCATGAATCATTTTCGGAATTAGAAAGCTTCAATCCTGAAGACATCTTAACAAATAAATCAGTAGAGCCCAAACAGGTTGGTTTAAATACTGCAAATGGAACTTCATTTCTATTTTTAATAAAGTCAATTATTGAAAGTTTTTTATTTAAGCAATTATCGAACTCGATTTCATTAACAAAACCTTCAGTTGAGAAATCTAAAACCGAATAAACATTTTTTTTATAAAGCTTATCAATAACAGGAACACAATCTTCTTGAGTGATTCCTCCACAAAAATGATCAAAGACAGTTGATTTAATTATTGGAGTCACTGGTAAATTAAACTTCAATGAGAAATTTGTTAATGAAGTCATTAATTTAACAACTGACTGATTTCCAATAATTTTAAAAAGAAAATAAGCTCGATTTAGTTCAAAATTAGATTTTAATGAAAAAGCTTCTTTGGTATTAGAAAAAAAATTATTCAATCAAGTAAATTTTAATCTAATTTACATAGTTTTTTTAAAAAAAAAATATGTTATTTTGTATAGAATGATCAAAGATATTATATCCAATAATTACCCTATTTCCTTTAAAAATAAAGGATATGATTTTTTAAAAGATATTATAAAAAAAAACAACTACTCAAAACTATTCATTCACGTCGATGAAAATACCAATAAATATTGTCTAAATCATTTTCTAAAACATTTTGATATTTTAAAGATTATTAAAATTGAATCAATTAGTGGTGAAGAAAACAAAAACATTAAATCTTGTTTAAAACTATGGAAATTAATTTCGGATAAAGGCGGAGACAGAAGAAGTTTGTTAATAAATTTAGGAGGCGGTGTTATTACTGATATGGGTGGTTTTGTTGCAAGTACTTTTAAAAGAGGAATTGATTATGTTAACATTCCCACCACACTTTTATCAATGGTTGATGCATCAGTTGGCAGCAAAACTGGGATAGATTTTGGAGTTTTAAAAAATCAAATAGGGACTTTTTATGACCCAAAAGTTGTAATTATTGATCCTGATTATTTAGACACATTAAATGAGAAAGAAAAATTAAGTGGATATGCTGAAGTTTTCAAACATTCTTTAATATGTAATAAACATGTTTATAATCAATTAATTGGACTAAATAAAATTTTAATTGATTATAAAATTATACATGATTCAATTACAATTAAAAACAATTTAGTCCTAAAGGATAAGTTTGAAAAAAAAGAGAGAAAAGCTTTAAATTTTGGACATACACTTGGTCATGCAATTGAATCGTTTTTATTAGACTCCAAAAAAAAACTAACCCACGGTGAGGCGATTGCTATTGGAATGATTTTGGCTACATTTCTTTCACATAAACTATGCAACTTTTCCAGAAAAAATCTTGAATTAATTAAAACCCATTTAAAAGGTTTATTTGGAAACATTCATTTTGAATCTAAAGAAATTGAAAAAATTATAGAACTATTAAAACATGATAAAAAAAACAGTCATGGTAAAGTTAATTTTATTTTACTTAAAGAAATTGGTGAACCTGTTTACGATGTAGAAATAAGTAAAGATCTAATAATAGAATCTTTTGATTATTACTTAAGCTGAATTTCTACTTGCATTGATATTTCCAAACAAGGATCTTGTAACCATCTTTTCATAAATCTTTAAATCATTAAATTTATCTTTACATTTCTCTATTTCTTTAATTTTAGTTAATGCATATTGTTGAATTGTCAGTAATGGTAGAACAATTTTTTCTCTTGTTTCAATTGATGCTTTATTTGCAGGCTCATTTTCCATTAATGTTTTAAAGCCAGAAAGTCTTAAAATAAGTGTTTTAGTTAACTTATATTCTTGATAAATTAAAGACCAAAACTCTCCATATTCCGGATCATTTTTCATATAAGCAGTTAATTTAAAAAAAGATTTAGTTAAACTCATCATACTATTTGATATTAGAGTTCTAAAAAAAGAAGAGTTTTTGTATAAATTTTTAATTTTTGAAAATTCTTTTTTATCGTTGTAATATTTTAATGCTGTTCCTAACCCATAAAAACCAGGAACATTTTGTTTTAATTGACTCCAGCTACCAACAAATGGTATGGCCCTTAGAGATGAAAAATCAAACTTTGAATCAATATTTCCTCTTTTAGAGGGTCTACTTCCTATATTTGTTTTAGCATAATACTTTATAGTACTAACATGCTCTAAATAAGGAACAAACTTTGGGTGATTTTTAAAGTCATTATAAGCTTTGTAACTAATATTTGCGAGCTTATCAAAAATTTTCTTGTCATCTTTACTAGGTTGAACCTTAGAGTCGTTAAATAATCTATTTTGAATGCCTGAGCTCAATAGTTGTTCAATATTATATTGACAAGACTGTACTGTTCCAAAATTTGAACTAATGGTTTGACCCTGAACTGTTAACTGAATTTCATCTGACTCAACAAATGTTCCCATGGATGAATAAAACTGATGCGTATTACCTCCTCCTCTAGCTGGTGGACCACCTCTTCCATCAAAAAAAACTACTTTTATTCCATGTTTTCTAGAAATACTAGTAAGAGCTTCTTTTGCTTTTAATATACTCCAATTAGCCATCAAGTATCCACCATCTTTAGTACCATCAGAAAAACCTAACATAATAGTTTGTTTATTATTTCTATATTGTAAATGTTTTTTATATGTAGGGTTATTATAAACACTTTCCATGACCATAGGGGCATTTTTTAAATCAGAAATAGTTTCAAACAATGGAACAATATCTACAGATGGATTTTTCCAATCACTTAATCTGAACATAGTAAATACTTCTAAAATGTTTAAAGCAGATTGATTATTACTAATTATATACCTATTACACGCCTTTTCTCCATTGTTTTTTTGAATTTCTCTCATTGCTCTAATTGAGCCAAGAGTAGAATTTGCTATGCCATCAAATAAATCAGGAGATATGTTTCCTTTTATTTTAGCTAGTGTTTTTAATTTATCAGTTTCATTTAATTCTAAATAATTTTCAGGAAATAATTTATTAAGTTTTTTTTCTAAAATATTAAAAATTGAACTAAAAGCACTACTATGAATTCTTGAATCTTGTCTTATATCTAAACTTGCAAAATGATAACCAAATATTTTAACTTTATCAATAAAATCATCAAGTTCATCAAGAAATAGAGAATTATGATCTGTAATTAAAATTTTCTTTATTTGGAGTAAACTATCATTGAGTTCTAAAAGACTAATTTTTGGAGGCTTGTTTTCATTAAATATACTTCTGTATAATTTATTTTCTATTTCAATTACTTTACTTTCTACATTTTTAAATGTTAATCTTCTTCTAAGTTTTCTAATGTCTCTATAATAATTCTTAATAATATCACTTCTTAACTTGTTTGCTGTTTTTAAAGTGATCTCAGTAGTAACAAAAGGATTTCCATCTCTATCGCCGCCTGGCCAAAACCCAAGATTAATTATATCATTATCAAAATCTTTTCCATCAAAAATGTTTGTTTTTATATATTTATAAATATTACTAACAGAATTATAAAAAACGTTTTCTAGGTACCAAGTTAAACTTACTGCTTCATCATACGGCGTTGGCTTTTTATTTTTATAAAAAGGTGTTTTTCCAAGCTGAGAAAGTAAAACCTTAATCTGGGGTAAATCATTAATTTTTACAGCTTCAGTCAAATCAGTAATAATTCCTAGAACAGATCCAGGATAAAATTGAGTGGGATGTGCAGTAAGAACAGGTCTTACCTTAAAAGTAGACAAATATTTTTTTAATTCAGACTTTTTATTCTTTGACTCAAATTCTTCTTTTAGACTCCTAAGTGACCCTATTCCATCTAAATTATTAATTTGCGAAAATGAAGCATCTTCAACAGCATCAAACAAAACAACTTGTCTTTCAATATATTGAATAAAACGAAATAAAAGTGAAATTTTTTCAGTTTCATTTGAATCGTACAAATATAATTTAAAAAAACTTTCTACAATTTGAGATGGATTAAGGTTTTTTTTGTAACCTTTAATACAAACCGCTTCAAAAAGGGGTAGCATTACACCAGTATTTGCTATACTTTCGTATTGCAAAGTTGAAAAAATACTATTATACAAATTAAATCTTGAAAGAACCTTGTCATTAAACCTATCTTTCTTCGTAATTTCTCTCACTAATATTATTGTAATTCATTAAAAATTCTATGCATAAGCCTCTTCTTGTCATTAATGCTTTCTTCAAGTGATATCATGGTTTCAGTTCTAGAAACTCCTTCAATATCATCAATCATAAAAATTATTTCCTTTGCATGATCTGTACTCTTAGCTCGAACCTTACAGAAAATATTAAATTTTCCAGTAGTTATATGAGCAACAGTAACAAATGGTATAGACTCAAGTTTTTGTAGAACAAACTTTGTTTGATGAGTTTTTTCAAGAAAAATTCCTATATAAGCAATAAATGTATAACCTAATTTCTTGTAATCTAAGGTTAATGAAGATCCTTTTATAATACCAGCATCTTCCATTTTTTTAACACGTACATGAACAGTACCTGCTGAAATGAGTAATTTTTTTGCAATATCAGTAAAAGCAGTTCTAGTATTATCAATTAAAAGATCTAATATTTGATGATCTATCTCATCAAGTTTAAGCTTAGGCATATATTTTTGAATTTAAATTTAATAAAACACTAATATATTGAATTATTTTTAATGTTATTAATATTTTAATGAATATTTCGTAATTTATCAATATAGTCAGTTATTTGAGAAATTGAAGAAGATGCATTTAAATTAAAGATTTTATCAATTTTTGAAAAATTTATCGTTAAATGTCCTTTTATTTCATGAATTTTTCCAACTTCAAAAATTACAGGAATAAATTCAATTTTTTTTTCTAATAAATTGAGCTTTTCATTAAACATAATAGACATGTTAGTTTTTTTATAACCGGAATCCTTTTTGACTTTAATATTAATTATTTTAATATCACATAGTTGTTTTTTGTTTTCAGGGATTTGATAATATTTTTTATAATCAATTTTAGAATTTAAAATTGCTTTTAAAGCATATATAAGACCTAAACAAACGAATTTTCTTGAAATTTCTCGTTGATAATCATTTTTGTAATGACCTGATTCAAATAAAATAGTTGGGGTTTCTAAGTTTTGAAAGGTGTCACCAACACAATTTATATTAAATTCATCACTATATCTACCTACATTTCCAGGTATAATATTATTCATTTTTTCATATATACTTGAAATAATCTGCATTGATAAAATTCGTGAATTTGTTTCTGATTTTATCTTATCTACTGAGGGTGATGAGAAAGAAATCACTGAGCTATTAAAATTATCTAAAGAATACATTGTTCTTTGATCATGCAAATTAAAACAGAAATCTGGTTTAAAGTCATCATAAATATTTCGTAAAATTTTACTTTCAGGCTGAGTTAGATTTTGAGCATCTCTATTAAGGTCAATATTATTAAAGTTTTCTCTGGTATAATTTTTAGCACCATCTGGATTTAAAATAGGAATAATTTTTAAACTAATTTTTGATTTTAATTCTTTTCCATAATTTTCTAAAAAAGACAACAAATCAAACAATGCTTTTGTAGAGGTTGATTCATTTCCGTGCATTTGAGACCATAACAAAATTTTAATATCACCATTTCCGTACATTAAAGAGTAAACAGGAAGATTATTTACGGAATATCCAGCAATATTAAAGGAATATTTAGTTATAACAGGTTCAATAGATTCGTTAATTATATAACGGCCATAAAGAGATTGAACTTTATAATTATTATAAAACTTGATTTCTTTCATTATAAAAACAAAAATAATAATACTATTGATTACAATGGTAAACATGATTTTTATTATTTTTTAATAAATTTCAACACCATTGTTACAATGTTAAACATATTTAATATAAAAAATTCATAAAATACTGATTATGTGTTAATTATATACTATAATATAAAGTTTTTGTTTAATTTAAAATTAAATATATTTTATAATATTCAATATTTAATTCTATATTTATTATATTTAATTTACAATTGTATACATGGAGAATTTTGTTAAAAAACTAAAAATTATACTTGATAATGAAGGATTAAGTGCTTCAAAATTTTCTGAAAAAATTGGAGTTCAAAGATCAAGCGTTTCTCACATTTTAAGTGGAAGAAATAAACCCAGTTTAGATTTTATTTTAAAAATAAAAAATTCAATTAAAAATATCGATTTAGAATGGCTTATCTCTGAAAAAATTGATTTTAAAAACGAAAATCCAGATGAAATCTTACCCTTAAAAGAAACAAATATTGATGAAGAAAAAAAAAATGACAAAAATATTGATCGAATTGTAGTTTTTTTTAAAGATGGTACTTTTAAAAATTATAGTAATTAGTATTTTTGTTTTAATGAGATATTTAATTTTAATTTTCATAATTGCTTCGTGTCAATTCCCTGAAAAAGATTGCTTAAAATTCCAAACAGGAACCTTTATATTTGAATCGATATCATCTAACGGAGACACTCTTAAAACAAAATTCACTAGAAGTAAAAATCTTGAAATAGGATATTTCGACAATAAGTTAGATTCTAGCTCTGTTAAATGGGTTTCTGATTGTGAATGTATATATAGAAAAATTAACCCTAAATCTTTAAACGAAAAAAAACCTGTACAAATGAAAATACTTAGCACTAACAAAGACTCTTATGTGTTCGAGTATTCGTTTGTTGGAGACACAAAAAACAAGCAAAGAGGATATGTTGAAAAAATCAATTAAAATCTAACTCTGTTTGACCATCATTTAAACTAGTTTTTAAATCATTATCCTTATTGTTTTCAATTATTTCATCTGACTTAACCTCTATTTCATCAACAGTTAGCTTTTCTGTTGGAGCGAATTGTATTGGTTCAAGCTGGTTAATATTTTTAATTTTATGTGAGCTTAATCGGTTACCAATTGCTTTAATACCTTTTACTGAGATCAACTCTTCAATATTTTTAATCTCATTTTCTTTTTGATTATTTTTATTTTTTGAAAAAGATAATTCAATAACAGGTTTCCAGTCTGTTGAAACCATTTCGAGCTGAATTTTGGGTTTTTCAGGAATAAACTTTTGTTCACTATTCTTCGATTCAGCAAGAAATCTTTTTATAAAGTATCGATCATTTTTTCCATTAAAATAAATAACAGAAATTGGCTTTTCTGGAATCCATTTCTCAAGAGATATCATGTCATCTGGAAAATGCATATTTAAATCTGGTTTTATTGTTTTCAACACTCCATTTTGCTGAATAATTAGAAGAGAGTCGTCACTCTTAAATTCACCCAATAACTCTCCTCTAGCATCCACATTTAGTCTTTGAACCGTTTCATCAAACCAAATCTTTCTTGGCTTTAAGGTGGATAACCCCTTTTCTTTGAATTCAATTTTAGCTATAGTGTATTTAGAAACAATATTTCCTTTTGAGGATCTTCCTTTTATGACCACATCAGCAAAATCAAGTTCCCATTTTAACTTTTTGATTGATCCAGTTTGTCTAAGAATTATATTCACTATTTCAGATTCTCCATTTGGATTAGCAGTAAAATATAAAATTTTAGAATCTTTAGTCCCGATGGTTAAATCGTAAATTTTATCTCTTGTAATTCCAGTAACAAAAAATCTTTTTACGAAAGATGTTCCTCTGTTACCATCTCTGTAAATCAAGTTATAAATGGTTCTTTTATCCTTCCTTTTAAATACCGCTACGTATATTATATTTTTAGCAATAAATTTCTTTTTATCAATTTTTGTTACAATCATTTTACCATCATCAGTAAAAACTATCACATCATCAATATCAGAACATTCTTGAACAAATTCATCTCTTCTAATAGATGTCCCTATAAAACCTTCAATTTTATTTACGTATAATTTAGAATTTTTTACTACAACTTTTTTAGCATCAACATCGTCAAAAATCTTTATTTCTGTTTTTCTTAATCGATTATCTCCATAATCAACTTTTAATTTTTTAAAGTAATCAATTGCAAACGCAGTGAGGTTTTCTAAATTATATTTTATTTTTTCTATTTCTTCCTCAATAGATTTTATTTTTAAAATAGCCTTATCAATATCAAATTTTGAAATTCTTTTAATTTTAATTTCAGTTAAGCGAAGTATGTCATCATTTGTTATTTCTCTTTTTAAATTTTTTATGTAGGGTTGTAAACCTTTATCAATTGTACTAATTACCCCATCCCAAGACTCTTCATTCTCAATTAATCTATAAACTCTATTTTCTATAAATATTCTTTCAAGTGAAGCGAAATGCCATTGATTTTCATAGTCGAACTTTTTATACTCTAGTTCTAATTTTAATAATTCTTTGGTTCTTTCAGTAGATTTTTTTAGGATTTCAGAAACTCCAATAAACAATGGCTTATTATCTTCAATAACACATCCTAAAGGTGAAATTGAAGTTTCACAATCTGTAAATGCGTATAATCCATCTATACATTTATCGGGTGAAACCCCATTGGGTAAATGAACTAAAATCTCAACCTCACTAGCCGTATTATCTTCAATTTTTTTAATTTTAATCTTTCCTTTGTCATTTGCTTTTAGGATTGATTCAATCAAAGAAGATGTGGTTGTTGAAAATGGAATTTGAGATATAATTAAGGTGTTTTTATCAAGTTGACCAATTCTTGCTCTAACCTTTATTCTACCTCCTCTAAGACCATCATTGTAGTTTGAAACATCCATAATTCCACTTGTTGGAAAATCAGGATATAAAACAAATTTTTTTTCTTTTAAACATTTAATAGATGCATCAATTAATTCAATAAAATTGTGAGGAAGAATTTTTGTAGATAAACCTACAGCAATCCCTTCTCCTCCTTGAGCCAGTAATAAAGGGAATTTAACAGGAAGATTAACAGGCTCCTTTCTTCTACCATCATATGAAAGTTGCCATTTTGTAACTTTTGGACTAAATAATACTTCATTTGCAAATTTGGAGAGTCTTGCCTCAATATATCTTGCTGCAGCTGCACGGTCTCCAGTAAGAATATTTCCCCAATTTCCTTGTGTTTCAATTAAAAGATTTTTTTGACCAATTTGAACCATTGCATCGGAAATACTTGCGTCTCCATGAGGATGATATTGCATTGTATGCCCTACAATATTTGCAACTTTATTAAACCTTCCATCATCAAGATCATTCATTGAATGTAAAATTCTTCTTTGAACAGGTTTAAATCCGTCCTCGATAGAAGGAACAGCTCTCTCTAAGATTACATAAGAGGCATAATCTAAAAACCAATCTTTATACATTCCTGAAACTCTTATCAAAGAATCCTCTGAAGAATCAAGATTGTTTGAATCTAAGTTTTTATTTTCCTGTTCCATCTAATCAATTGTATCTAATTCTACTTTTAAATTATTTATAATAAACTCTTGTCTTTTTGGTGTGTTTTTCCCCATGTAGAATGAGAGAAGATTCTCAATATTAAAATTATCATCAAGCATAACTGGATCAAGTCTAATATCATCTCCTATAAAATGTTTAAATTCATCAGGTGATATTTCACCAAGACCTTTAAATCTTGTGATTTCAGACTTAAGACCCAATTTGTTGATTGCTTCGGATTTCTCATTATCAGAATAACAATAAATTGTTTCTTTTTTGTTTCTGACTCGGAATAAAGGGGTTTGTAAAATATACAAATGACCTTCCTTTATTAATTCTGGGAAAAACTGTAAAAAAAAAGTAATTAATAAAAGTCTAATATGCATTCCATCTACATCTGCATCGGTTGCAATGACAATATTATTATATCTTAAATATTCGATACTATCCTCAATATTTAAAGCAGCTTGAAGCAAATTAAACTCTTCATTTTCATAGACGATTTTTTTTGTCATTGAATATGAATTAAGAGGTTTTCCTCTTAAACTAAACACAGCCTGAGTATTGACATTTCTTGATTTTGTTATAGAACCGCTAGCAGAGTCTCCTTCAGTGATAAATAAAGTAGAATCTAATCTATTTTCTTTATTCATATCATTTAAATGAACCCTACAATCTCTAAGTTTTTTATTATGAAGGCTTGATTTTTTGGCACTGTCTCTAGCAAGTTTTCGAATTCCAGAAAGTTCTTTTCTTTCTTTTTCAGCTTGAACAATTTTTTTTTGAATTGACTGTGCAATTTGAGGATTTTTATGAAGAAAATTGTCTAAATTTTTTCCAATAAAGTCATTAATGTATGTTCTCACTGTTCCTAGTTCTCCTCCCATTTCAGTGGAACCAAGCTTTGTCTTTGTTTGTGATTCAAAAACTGGCTCCATGACTTTAATACTAATTGCAGAAATAATGGATTTTCTTATATCACTTGAATCATAAGATTTACCAAAAAATTCACGAACTGTTTTAACAATAGCTTCTCTAAAAGCAGATTGATGGGTTCCACCTTGAGTAGTATGTTGTCCATTAACAAAAGAAAAATATTCTTCACTGTACTGAAATTTACTGTGAGTTAGAGCTATTTCTATGTCATTTCCTTTCAAATGGATAATTGGATATAGCAATTTATCTATATCATTATTTTCTTCTAATAAATCTCTTAATCCATTTTCTGATTTAAATTTTTCACCATTAAAAAGAATAGATAATCCAGGATTTAAATAAACATAATATTTGAGCATTTTAGAAACATACTCAGTTCTGTATTTGTAATTTTTAAAAATTGTGGAATCTGGAACAAAAGTTACTTTTGTTCCATTTCTTTTAGTTGAATTTTCAATTTCCCTTTCCTCAATTAAATTACCTTGCTGAAAAGTTACCGATTTTAACTTGCCATCTCTAATTGATTCAACCATGAAATTTATAGACAATGCGTTTACAGCCTTTGTTCCTACACCATTTAATCCAACAGATTTTTTGAAAGCTCTAGTATCATACTTACCTCCAGTATTCATTTTAGAAACAACATCTACAACTTTTCCAAGAGGAATACCTCTTCCATAATCCCTAACAGAAACACCATTTGAATTAATTGATATTTCTATGGTTTTTCCTACTCCCATCACAAATTCATCAATTGAATTATCTAAAACCTCTTTCAATAAAATATAAATTCCATCATCAGGAGATGATCCGTTACCCAATTTACCAATATACATTCCTGGACGCATACGAATATGTTCTTTCCAGTCGAGGGACTTAATATTTTCTTCTGTATAATTTGATGAATTAGACATAAAAGTGAAAAAGCTAATATAGCTCTTCATTAAAATAAAAAAAATATTGAATAGAGAAATTAATTAACAAACAAAGAAGGAAAGTTGTTAAAATCTTTTAAACATTAAATCTAAAGTGCATAACATCACCATCACAAACTATGTAATCTTTACCTTCAATTTTAAGTTTACCATATTCTCTGACTTTAGATTCAGTTTTATATTCAATATAATCATCAATTGAAATTACTTCAGCTCTAATAAAACCTTTTTCAAAATCGGAATGTATAACACCTGCAGCTTGGGGAGCTGTCATTCCTTTGTTAATTGTCCACGCTCTTACTTCTTTTTTACCAGCTGTAAAATAAGTTTGCAAATTCAATAAATCGTAAGCTTTCTTAATAAGCTTGGATGATCCTGGTTGGTCCAATCCAATATCATTTAAAAAAGCTTTTCTATCATCATAATTATCCAACTCATTGATGTCAGCCTCAGTTGCTACCGCAAGAACTAAAAGATCAGAATTTTCATTTTTTATAGCTTCTCTAACTTGATTTACATAATTATTTCCAGAAACTGCAGAAGTTTCATCGACATTACAAACATATAGAACAGGTTTGTTAGTAATTAGATCCAAAGTTTTTACAAATTCTTTTTCCTTATCAGTAAAATCAATTCCTCTTATTGGGCTAAAGGATTGTAAATGATTTATTAATTTTTCAATAATTTCTCCATTATAAACAGCTTCTTTATTTCCAACTTTTATTAATCTAGAAATTTTATCTTTTCTTTTTTCTAAAGTTTCAAGATCTTTTAATTGTAATTCTAAATCAATTATCTCTTTGTCTCTTATAGGATTAATTGAATTTTCGACATGAATAACGTTATCATTATCAAAGCATCTTAAAACATGAATTATAGCATCAGTTTCTCTAATATTGGCTAAAAATTGATTTCCTAAACCCTCACCCTTACTTGCTCCTTTAACAAGTCCAGCAATATCAACAATCTCTACATTAGCTGGAATTACTTTTTCTGGGGATAAAAGGTTTTTTAATGTATTTAACCTTTCATCTGGAACATTGATTATACCAACATTAGGTTCAATTGTACAAAAAGGAAAATTTGCACTTTGGGCTTTTGTGTTAGATAAACAATTAAACAAAGTTGATTTTCCTACATTTGGAAGTCCTACTATTCCTGCTTTCATATTTTTTAATCCTCTGGGTGCATAAATTTTTGCTTGGATAGTAAAACTTGATCAGATTCGACATGATTATCATCAGGGACACAACAATCTACAGGACAAACTGCAGCGCATTGGGGTTCATCGTGAAAACCTTTGCATTCGGTACATTTATCAGGTGAAATAAAATAAAACTCATCAGAAATAGGTTCTTGATCAACATCAGCATTAATTTTTTTACCACTAGGAAGAATAAGATCTCCAATTAAACTAGTTCCATCTGAGTATTTCCATTCGTATGAAGCTTCGTAAATGGCTGTATTAGGACATTCCGGTTCACAAGCTCCACAATTAATACACTCATCGGTTATTTTAATAGCCATTGTAAAGTTTTGAATCTTTATTTAGATTTGCGCAAAAATAGTACCAATAAAAATCTCACACAAATTTGAATTCGAATTTAAACAAAAGACTCAAAGCATTTTCAGATTTAGGAAAGTTATTTTCAGAAAACATTAATAAAACTGAAAAAAAAGAATTTCATGAATGGAATTTAGTTTTAAATCAAACTTTGGCAAAAGCAAAGGAATTTAACACTTGGTTTACTGAAAATAATTTAAATCTAAGTTTAAAAAACTGGGCTCTTAATTTAACCTATGAAAAACTAAGTAATTGGGTTTCAAATTATGATATTGAGAATAAAGAGTCAAAAACTGTAGCAATTATAATGGCAGGTAATATTCCAATGGTTGGTTTTCATGATTTGTTATGCTCTTTGTTATTAAATTTAAAATGTAAAATTAAATTATCCTCTGATGACAAATTCCTAATTCCATTTGTAGTAAAATTTTTAGAATCAAGAAATAAAAGTTTTAAAGAAAAAGTGGTTTTTGAAAATAATCAATTAAAAAATTTTGATGCTGTGATTGCTACTGGAAGTAATAATTCTTTTAAATATTTCGATTATTATTTCAGTAAATATCCTAATATTTTAAGAAAAACAAGACATTCTATTGCAGTTTTAAATGGATATGAATCAAACACTGATCTTTTAAATTTGTCTAATGATATTTTTGATTACTTTGGGCTTGGATGCAGAAGTGTATCAAAATTATTTCTTCCCAAAGGATATGATTTAGATTTGTTATTTGATGCTTTTTACACTAAAAAAGAGATTATAAATCATAATTCTTATGTAAATAACTTTGATTACAACAAAGCAGTTTTTTTAATGAGTAATGAAAAATTTAGAGAAAATGGATTTATTATTTTAAAAGAAGAAAAAAAACTTGGCTCACCAATTGGATGTCTTTACTATGAATATTATGAAGAAATGAAAGAAGTTGAAAAAATGATTAGCAATAACAAAGATAATCTACAATGTGTTTTAAGTAATTATAAAGATATTGGATCAATCCCCTTTGGTTCAAGTCAATGCCCAACTTTGAATGATTATGCTGACAATGTTGACACTGTAAATTTTTTGTTGAAAATATGATGATATCTTATTATAGGTATTATTTTTGATAAATTCTAAATGATTAATTTCACCATTTTAAAATTTTATGAAAAAACACAACTTTAGTGCAGGACCAAGTATATTGCCCAAATCTGTAATAGAACAATCTGCAAGAGGAGTTCTTGAAATTAATAATTCAAACTTATCACTTTTAGAAATTTCTCACAGAAGTAAAGATTTTATTGAAATAATGGACAAAGCAAGAACTTTAGCATTAGACTTATTAAATCTTCAAAATAAAGGATACAAGGCACTTTTTTTACAAGGGGGAGCTAGTATGCAATTCCTTATGACGGCATATAACTTATTAGAAAACAAAGCAGGATACATAAATACTGGAGAATGGTCAACTAAAGCTATAAAAGAAGCTAAAAATTTTGGAGAAGTAATTGAAATTGCTTCGTCAATTGATAAAAATTTTAATTACATTCCAAAGAAATATGAATTAGTTGAAGATTTAGACTATTTACATATAACAACAAATAATACCATCTTTGGAACACAGTTCCATAATTTTCCAGACACGGAATCAAATTTGATTTGTGATATGTCGTCTGATATTTTCTCTAGAGATATTGATTTTTCTAATTTTTCTTTAATATACGCTGGTGCTCAAAAAAACATGGGACCTGCTGGCACAACTTTAGTTATTATTAAAGAAGATATTCTTGGAAAAGTTTCAAGAGTAATCCCCTCAATGTTGGATTACAAGGTTCATATTGATAAAGAAAGTATGTTCAATACCCCACCGGTATTTGCTGTTTACACATCAATGTTAACTTTAGAATGGTTAAAAAATAATGGCGGTATTAAATCAATTGAATATAAAAACATTCAAAAAGCTAAGCTTCTTTATGACGAAATTGATTCAAATGAACTTTTTGTTGGTTTTGCAAACAAAGAAGATAGAAGTTTTATGAATGTAACTTTTAACCTTAAGGATGAAAATCATAAAGAACAGTTCGATAAATTATGTTTAGAAGCTAATATTAGTGGGGTTAATGGTCATAGATCTGTTGGAGGATATAGAGCCTCTATTTATAATGCTTTAGACATTAGTTCGGTCAAAGTATTAATTGAAGTAATGAATGAACTTAAAAGAAAAATATAAATGATTAATATTTTAGCCAACGATGGCATTTCAAATTCTGGTGTTGAAGCTTTAAAAAATTCTGGTTTTAACATAATTACTACTAATGTTGCCCAAGAGCAATTAGAAAGTTATATTAATAAAGAAAATATAAGTGTAATTCTAGTTAGAAGTGCAACAACAATTAGAAAAGATTTAATTGACAAATGTCCATGTTTAAAAATAATTGGACGGGGTGGAGTTGGAATGGACAATATCGATGTTGATTATGCTAGGTCTAAAAATATTCATGTGATTAATACTCCTGCTGCTTCTTCAGGATCAGTAGCTGAATTAGTTTTTGCTCATTTATATAGTGGAGTTAGATTTTTGCAC
>JADHLZ010000021.1 GCA_016780345.1 Flavobacteriaceae bacterium
GCTCACCTTCTGTGTGCCCACAATGGAAAAGAATTTGACTTCCCTTATATCGCCCGAAGGATGATCATTAACAGAATAGATCTGCCTTCTAAATTAAATCTTTTTAATAAAAAACCCTGGGAGGTCCCCCATTTGGATACCCTGCACCTTTGCAGGTATGTGATTTAATTTATAAATCATTTTTAACTATAAATTATGAAGTAGAAGTAGAGATTTGGGGAATGGGAATGGGTTATGATATAGATAAAATAGAATTGATTGAAGTATACTAATCAAAATAAAGGAAAGTGTAGAAACCTAAAAGTATTAACCAATTCAAAGGGTTATGTTACTGCTAAATGGTGTAATAAGTGTTATCAGTATTTGGATGTAGATAGTTTTGAATGGGATGAGAGTAGAGAAGGTTATTTAGTTGGTTGGTGTAAAGACTGTAGTAGGGTTGTTAATTCTAACCAAAAGGATAAATAACAACCTACCTACCATAAACTGATGATACTAAACTGATGGTATTAAGTGGTAGGTTTTTAATTTTAATATTTACTACTCATATAAAATATTTAATTAAAAAAAATAGAAGATTTAAATGGAGTTTGTGAAATTTTTGAATTTTTCACATCCACTTAATCCTCTATCACCCTCTCTCCCTTCATTTGCTAAGTTTTAAGAGGGTTTATTTATTGCTATATATAAATACATATGCAAAACTATTTCCATTTGGGAGATATGAAATTTGAAAACCATTTGGGTGATATAATTCTATTCAATAAACCGATGGTATTATGGTTAGAATAGAATTTATTGCATATTGTGTATGTAATTAAAAACAGATAGCAATATGATTTACACAAACACAGACAGAGACATTAGAAAAAGGAATGGAATGGGTAAATGGATGAAAGATTACTCATTAAGTGAAAAGGGAAAAGATTGGGATTACTGTATTGGATTAAGTTATAGAAGTAAAATGCTAAAAACCCAAACAGCAAAGAAGTGTTGGATTAACCTATATAATGAATTACATAAGTTAGATAACTCAGTCAATGGATTTGTAGTGGATGAAACTGATGAAATGGGAATTGGTATTCATCATCATCTAATAGTAGGAAGTGAATTAGACTTCAATACATTCAGCAAAACAGTAAGTAAGAGTTGGGATAAAAGAGGAATCAATTGGGTTGAAAGATATGTTAGAAATAACAAATGGGATATTGTAGACTATATGTGTAAACATATTGGTAAGACTGAGAAAAATGTGTTTGATATATTCAATCACAATTCTTTGTAAATTTGGTAAAAGATGTTTGTAGAATAGAATTCATAAAACCTAAACTGTAAAATTTAGACTAAGTATTAAACAAATGAAAACAAAAGGAACAAATCAACATTTAAGGAAAGCGGAAGGAAATAAAAGAGATGAATTCTATACTGAGTTAAACGTTATTGAAAACGAGGTAAAACACTATAAATCGCACTTTAAGGACAAAGTTGTTTACTGCAATTGTGATGACCCAAGAGTGAGTAATTTTTTTCATTTTTTTTCACACAATTTTGAGAGACTTGGATTAAAAAAACTAATAGCAACATCATATAAAAATCAGAATTTAGACTTGTTTAGTCTGAATGATTCAGAAACTGCTATCAAATTAGAATACTATGGTGATAAAAACAATAACCGTGTACCAGACATTGAAGAGATTGGCATTATCAAGCTAAAAGGACCACAGCTTTTGTTTGTTTATCAAATTGAATTTGATCCGGGAAGCGAATATCACCAATAGTGGTAATAGCATTAAAAAAAGGGGAAGGGTTTTTATCAATATTACGACACCGCTTTGGAGTTAACTCAGCTATAAGCTTTGAGCCTACAAATCCTGAACCTCCGTTAATTAAAACCATTTTGATACAGTCCCAAGTCAAAAACTTTTTCTCTCTAAACCCCGAATTTTACTGACTTTTACCGTTAAATAACGGTTTTTTTAACGTATCTTTTATATCCCGATTTTAAAATTTCTGCCTTTTTTAAAGGGAAATATCGGGGAGTTGTACGTTAAAAATAAAAGTCATGACAAAAATAGGTTTTCGAATTCGATCCAGTGAAAAATACGCTTCAATTTATGTTTATTTTCACAATAGTGAGAATCAAAAAATTGAGCGCAAAACCGGGTTTTATACCCGCTCTGAATTTTGGTCTGTTTATACCCAGCGCTCCTGCTGTCCAACTAGTGGTCAGCGGGTTAATTATTTGCTTGATAAACTTGAAGACCATTTAACTAAATCGTATAATCTCTCTAGAGGCTTTGGACTTATTGCCCATGGTGATTGGCTTGAGATTCATATTGCTCAAGTATTTAACCGAAAGATAAAAGACAAACAGGATTTTGTTCTTTTCCAAATCGATCAGTTTATTGACCAGGCTCCCTACAGGGTTAAAGGCTTTGGAGGTGAGATGGGCCTTAAAGAAAACACCATTAGAAACTATCGAGGGCTTAAACGAATTTTAACTGCTTTTGAAAATTTTCGTGGGGCGCCAATTTTACTCTCAGAGATAAATAAAGAATTTGTTGAGTCGCTAACTGGTTGGATGATGAGTGAGATGAACTACAGCGTTAATTATACATCCAACACCTTAAAGCTACTAAAAGCCATCTGTAGTGAGGCCAGAAAAAAAGGGGTTAAAGTGCATTATTTTGCTGAGCATATCAGCTGTTTTAATCAGCGGGAAAAGGACCGCTATCTTCAGATTATAACACCTGAGAATATTTATAAAATTAAAAACGTTACGAGTCTTACCCCAAAAGAGCGAACAGCAAGAGCCTGGATGCTGATTGGACTATGCATTGGGCAGCGGGTTTCTGATTTGCTTTCTTTAGCGCCTCAGAATATTCGTGAATCCAAAAATGGGGGGCTTTATGTGGATATAATGCAACAAAAAACAACACGGTTTGTAACTATTGGTGTAGTAGATCCTGATGTGGTTTTTTTACTTAAAGAGAACTTTCCAAAGCCGCTATATGTACAGCAGTTTAATTATCTAATAAAACAGGTGGCACAAAAAGCCAGGATTGATGATATAGTTAAAGGCTACAAACTCTCAAAAGCGCCTAAGCGAAAAGTTTTGGGGGAGTATCATAAATGGGAGCTTCTTACTGCGCATGATTTAAGACGCTCATTTGCTACAAACTATTTTGGTAAGATTGAGACTCCTATACTTATGCATATAACCGGTCATACAAAAGAGTCTACTTTTTTAAAGTATATCGGTAAAACGCAGTCGCGGGATGCATATGCAGATGCCTTTATGGAAAAAGCGCGTTTTATTCTGTAGGGTGAGGAGAATTTTTGAAAGGCCCTTCATCTTTCCACTCTTGTATTCTCTCCATGGTAAACTCATCACGAGTAGGTTTCATTTTAGGAAGTATAAAGGAGGATAGGTGGGAGAGTAATTTTATTTTTTCGGAAGGGGAAAGATCTTTAGAGTTTAACAGAAGGTCATCTAAAACATCTTCATAGAGTAGTTTCATTTTCTCCTCTATGTTTGGCTCTAATCTTTTTGAGGGGCCTCTTTTTGATTTTCTACCTGCTTCTCGAGCTGTTTGTGAGGTAAACTTTGACATATTTTAATTTTTTATCAAAATTACCTGAAGTATGGTGGAATTCAAAAATTAGTTTTTAACATAAGGGCCTAGTTATTAAGGAATTAAAAAAATATTTTAAGACGCAAAATTATTTTTTATTATGTAAAAATTCTTTTTCTAGGGTATTTTTTAATCCAATTTTTGATGGGATTGGATTTTTAAAGATTTTCATTGCTTTATCACTATTGTAATGAGAAGGTGAATTAAATTTTTTTACTCTGATTGAACTCAGGAATAATTTCTTTCCAAATAATAATGAAATAAAATCAAAAAAATAACCTATGGTTAGGCCAACGAAATATGGGATTTTATACTTTGGTATTTTAACATTTAGCTTTGCTGAAACTTCTTCAACTAATTGGTTAATAGAAATTGACGGTGAATCAGAAAAATTGAAAAACTCAAAATTATCACTTTTATAATGGATAAGTTTAAATAAAAATTGAGCTATATTTTCGACATATGTTATTGATTTTATTTGATTTCCATTTCCAATCATTATAAATTTTCCTGAATTTATTTGTCGGAAAAGATTATAAATATTACCTCTATTTCCAGGGCCATAAACTACGCAGGGTCTTACAATAATAGATTGATTACCGTTTTTAGACCATTTAATTATTTGTTCTTCAGCCATGGCTTTACTTTTACTATAATCGTTAAATGGATCTAACTTATGATCTTCATCAGGATATATTTTATTTAAACCATAAACAGCAACAGTACTGGTGAAAATTAATTTTTTAATACCATTATTTTCCATTGCTCTCAATATGTTTTTAGTTCCTTCTACATTAACATCGTAGTATAAAGATTTTGGGTTAACATTATCAGCATGTTCGGCAGCAAGATGTATTACTACATCAAAGCCTTTTAAATTTTTATTTAATTGATCAAAATTTCTAATATCAATATTAAGAAAAACATGATCTTTATTTACAGGGGACTTTTTGTCAATAATAATAAAATCATTTTTATTTAAAAGATTGGCTAAACTTGAGCCTATAAACCCTGAACCTCCTACAATACAAATTTTCATTATGATAAAAATTCTCTCATTAAACCGGTATTAAATTCTCTTATAGATAAAAACTTCTTTTTACAATTGTCACCTATATTATAAGTGTGTTTAAATCTTAAGTATTGATTTTTTGGATAAAAAGGATGCGAGTTCAATAACTCCCAAGGATGTAAATAGAATATCAAATTATTTTTTTCGATATACCTTCTAAAAAGTAATCTATTGAGCCCTTTAGTATATAGCCTAAAATAGGCTCCACCTAATGGAAAATTAATTCCAAATAATTTTTCAGAAGAAAGGGGTATTTCCATTAGATTATCTGATATAAAGAAAGGTTTTTTTGTGTTTATTTTGGATTTTGATTTAAACCTATTTGGGAAAGCACTTGAATCATACTTAATTCCATATTTTTCAAGAATATCGGTATATCTAAAATCATTTATATCTAATGAGAATGATGGGGAGCGATAGCCTAAAATTTTTTCGCCAATTAAATCTTCAAGAATATTAGTTGATTTTTTAATGTCCTCATCAAATTGATTTGGAGATAAATTATAAACAAGTTCATGATGATAACCATGTGATGCAATTTCATGACCTTTAGCATGAGCTATCTTAACTAATTTTGGATGGGATTTCCCAATAAAGCCTAAGAAAAAAAGAGTTGCCTTTATATTTTTTTTTTCAAGTAAATCTAATAGAATTTGAAATGAATATTCGATTTTGGACTCAAAACCCAACCACTGAGATCTTTTTAGTTGTTGATCAAAGCAGTTTGCCATGAAATAATCCTCTATATCAAATGAAAAAAAAACTTTATTCATCTATTATCAAAATTTACTAGGCTAACTTCCCAATTATTTAGACTTAAAAAATCTGAATTTTCTTTATGACTTTTATTAATTTCACATAACCCTGTAAAAATTAATTTCCTTGGGTACATTTTTTTTGGCACTTTAAAGAGATTAAATGGTTTATAGATTGGATTTCCAATGTACATTATTATATCAATTTTTTTTCCGTTTTGTTTTATGATTTTATTTATCATGTTGGCTAAATTCTTTTTTGACAAACAATTAACATGAATTATGTAAGCTACATTTAAATCTCCTTCTTTATTTACTCTATAATATCCCCAATCTAGTTTATTCAAACTAACAAACTTATAATCATTCAAATTGAAACGATGATTTATTGAGTAATTATCAAACTTTATGAAAATGTTTTTTGTTTCTGATTTATTTGAAAAAGAATAAATTAATTTAAAAACATAAGAAACTACGCAGGAAATAATTAAACTTATGTAGGATAAATTTAATTTTTTGAAAATTATTTTACTCAAGTTAACAGGATATGCATAATAATTTAGCTCTCCAATATCTTTCCAATTTGACAAATATTTCCAATATTTATACGCATCAGGATTAGGTAGTGATATAAATTTATTAACATTTTTGCTGCTAATTTTTAAAATAGCAGATTCTGAAATTTTTCTTAAAATTAATTCATCTTGTCTGAAGCCTTTTAAAATATATGCGTCACATGCAAGACCAATAGTTTCTATTTTATTAAAAAAAGAATATTCTCTTGGAATAATTGTAAAACAACCAACAATCTTATTGTCATGGTAAAGAATTCCATGGGTCGAATAACCTAGATAACAATCTGTATATTTTTTCTTAAAAAATTGAACGCTCATATCCTTATTGAAAACTAAATTAAAAGACTCTCTTATTTGAAGCCAATCATTATCTGATAGTTCCGTAGAGAACTTTGATATAATTTTATAACTCAACTTAAAAATCTAAAATAGATGCTCCCCATGAAAAGCCTACCCCGAATCCAGCAACTAAAACTTTTTTTCCTGAATTAACTTTTCCTTTTTCTACAATCTTACAAAGAGCTATTGGTATAGTAGAGGATACCGTATTACCATAATCTTCAAGCTCTAAAATAAACTTTTCCTTAGGTATTTTAGTTTTCTTTCTTAAATAATCTAACATAAATTTATTGGCTTGGTGAAATACAAAAAAATCAACATCATCGAATTCCACGTTAACTTTTAACAAAAAAGAATGTATTAGATTTGGCACAAAAGTTCCAGTGAAATTAAAAATTTCTGGACCATTCATATATAAGTCTTTATCTGAATGTATATTTCCAAATTCATCAGTTTTTTCTAATTCATTATAAAGTTTACTACCTTTTACACCACTTGATTTAACAATCAAATTTTCACTTCCTGAACCATCTGACCCAAGTTCAAAATTCCCAATCTTACATAATCCTTTTTCCTTTGTAATAATTGTGGCAGAAGCAGCATCACCAAAAATTGTCCTGTTGCTTTTGTCCTTTTCATTAATATATTTTGAGTATGTTTCTGATGTTATAAACAAAATATTATTCGCAATACCTGATGAAATAAAACCTTTAGCTATTGAAAGCCCGTATATGTAACCTGAACACCCAAGATTAAAATCAAAGGCTCCAATTTTATTTAAATTCAATCTATCCTGAATTATACAAGCCGTTGTTGGCAATAAATAATCAGGACTTTGCGTACAATAAATAAGAAAATCAATTTTAGATTTATCAAATTTAGTTTTTTCAAAAAGTTTATTTGCTGCTTTAATAGCCATATCCGATGCAAACTCATGTTCATCAGCAATAAAACGTTTTTTAATCCCTGTCTTAGCACTTATTTTTTCTACGTTCCATTCTGGGAATTGCCTTGTTAAATCTTGATTAGATAATTCGTTATTTGGTAAGTAAAAATCAATTGAATGAATAAATGCCATAAAAATTTATATTAGAGTAAAACCACCATCTATAACTAACTTAGTGCCTGTTACCCACTTACTAGCATCAGAAAGCAAATAAACACATCCATATGCAACATCTTCGCTCGATCCGTAATTACCTAACGGATATTTCATTATATCTTCATTTATTGAGGAACTTGATGCATTAGCCATTATAGATTCAATGCCCTCTGTTTTAATCATTCCAGGTGCTATTTCATTTACCCTAATTTTTAATTTTGAAAAATCGGTTGCCATAGATTTTACAAGACCAGAAATTGCTCCTTTACTTGAAGAATATAAAGTAAACCCTTTTGCACCAATACAACTTCCATTTATCGAACTTATAAAAACAATAGAACTCCTTTTCTTAATTTTTCTTTTTTTCAGAAGCTTAGTTGTTAGCAAAAGTGGAGCTTTTACATTAATATCAAACATTTTAGAATATAGTTTACTTGTTACAAACTTATAAGGAGTCATAGCGATTAATCCTGCACAATTAACCAAACCATCAACACCTTCAATATTTTCAATAAATTCATTAATTCTGTCATTATCAGTTAAGTCAAAAGAGAATATTTTACAATATCTACGACCTATTTTATTTCTAAGTGAATTTAACTTTTCTTCATTTCTCCCTAAAGCATATATTGAAGCACCGTGTTTAGCACATAATAATGCAATTTCACGGCCAATTCCTGAGGAAGCACCGGTAATTAAAATATTCTTGTTTTTTAATCCAAAAGCAGATTCGTAAATATTCATTTTATAAAATATTAAAAATATCCTCCAAAGTTTCAAACACTTTAATTTGATCTCCGCTTAATTTTACATTATACTTTTCGTCCAACATTACTATGAGTGACAATGCTGTTAATGAGTCCCACTCGTCTAAATCACGAAATTTTGAATTCATTTCTAATTTAAAATTTGGTTCCTCATCTAAAATACTTTCAAAGTTTTTCAAGAAGTCTTTTTTCATTTTTAAAATTTTTTTGTTAATAAATAGTAAGTGTATCTAAAAATAATCTTTTGTCGTTTTATTCTATTTATATTTAAAATATCATTAAAGAGCCTGTATAAACCCTCCCACTTAAAAAATTTATTCCACCAATTAGGGACTTTTGAAGCATTGCCTGTGTACAAATCAAAACTACCCCCTAATCCCATATATAGCGCTTTATGATAATTCATTAATTTTTTTATGAAATATTCTTGTTTTGGACTTCCCATGGCAACAAAAACCATACCCGGCTTTAATTTTTTAATTTCATCAATTACATCTGAATCATTTTTAAAAAACCCATTTCTATGTCCAAGAATATTCAGTAATGGAAAATCTTTTCTCAACTTTTTAAATGTTGCCTCAATTACATCTTGTGATGCACCAATTAAATAAACAGACTTTTCATTTTCATAAGCTTTTAAAATTTCAAGCCATAATTGAGCTCCAGGGATTTTAGCGGAAACTAAACCCGCTCTTTTTAAAGCTAACACAGCACCATACCCATCACAATAAGCAATATTTTCATTAATCAAAGAAGTTAATTCTTTATCATCATTCAATAGTTTTTCTGCTCCAACAGCGATTAAAGCGCCATTAAAATTTTCAATTCTATTTATCAGTTCAGAAGAACTACTAAAAGAAAAGATTCTTTTATTAATAATAAACCTATGTGGTAAATTTGAGATCATAATAATACAGTAGAAATAATTATCAGAATATGTTATGAATTATAAGCATTAGAAATCAAAACACCTTCGCTTTACACATAAAATATTTTCAATTATTTAAAATTTTTACAATAAATTCAGAAGGTCTCATTTTTTCTTTTGCAGCAAAGTAAAATGATTTTGTATGATAGTATTTTTTAATGATTTCAAGCCAAAGTTCAACTCCAGGGATTTTAATCACATTTTTGACACCAAATCTTTTTAAAGACCAAACAGCTCCTATTCCGTCTGGATATCCAAGATTGTCATTAATTAAATCACGAGTTTCATCTTTAGTATTTAAAATCTTTTCGGCGTTTATTGCTATTAAAATCTGTTTATTATGAAATATATAATCTAGAAATTCAATTTTCGAACTAGGAGTGTAAATCTTTATTCCTTTTATAAAGGCGTGTTTCAATGAAAAATAATTTATTTGGTTTTATTGTTTAACTAATTAATTGTTTAATTTGTTTACGTTCACTTTTCTTTGGAAATAAATAAATAATGAAATTAAATAAAAATACGACTAAAGTCATTTTCGCTAATGAACCAATAGTGTAGCCTACCTCCATTTGCAATCCATGAAAAAATTCAATAATAACAAAAAAATCTCCAAATGGAATTGATTTAGAAATTTGTTTCATAATAAAACCAACCCAAGTTCCTAAAAGAGATAAAAAGAATATAAATCCAAAAAAACCGTAACTTAAAAATAGTTCATTAATAACTCCAGGATTAATATTTACAAAATAATTATCTTTCTCTATAATTTTAAATGCCCTGCCAAATTCATTTCCAATACCATAATAATTTTCTCTGATACCAAAAAAATTTTCAAATCTGTTAACAATCATTTCACTAGTATTAAAATTATAATCAAATGAAGAATCGAAAATTTTTAAACTCATATTTCCCGGATTTAATATCCTATGCATTATTAGATCAAAGATTGAAACGGTTAAATCAGCACCAACTCTTTGTGCAGTAATAAAATAAAATACAGATGAAATCACAATAATTGATAAAAAGATATTTTTAAAATTCAATCCATACTTATAAAAAAATGAGTAAGAAACTATAGCTAATGGGATCAAGGCTGCAGTTCTTCTTCCCTCTGCATAAGATATATATAGAGAAATAAACAAACTTAGACATATTAAAAATAAACTAAGTGTTTTCCATTTAGGGTTATAATAAAAAAACATCAAAGAGGATATAAATACAAGAGGTATATGTAAAATTAAAAAACTAGCAAAAAAATTTAAATTTCTAATACTATCCCTTTCTATTTTTAATGAATCTATATCAGTTAAAAAAAGTGATGAAAAAATAATGATGAATAATACTACTTGTAATATTTGTAGCATTTCGTGAAAACTAATTTTTTTTTTGACTTTATAGAAATACCTAATTGGATAATAAATTAATATAAAGCCAAAAAAATTTAAGGAAACAGACTTAAAAAGCAATAAATTTGAATAGGAGCTATCATACCAAAAATAAAATGGAGAAAGAATAAAAACAATAAAAAAAAGTACACTAAATAACTTTAATAGATTAGATTTCATTTTTTATTATTAAACTAGTTTTAATAAGTTCACCCGCATAAAAAATCATTGAAATAATACAAAATATAATTACAAAAACAATTAAACTTATTTTAAAAATAAAATATGATAAAAATATTCCTATGGTTAGACCAGAAAGTCTTAATAGATTCCAAATAAAATAATATTTTTCTTTCCCAATAATAATTGAAGAATTTTCAACCGAAGCAAAGATAAATTTAAATAAACCAAAGAATATTAAAATATTTATAACCTCCTTCGTATCAGTCCATTGAGACCCAAGAAAACTTATAATTAAATTTCCATTGTTCAATATTAAGAGGAACAAACATATAATTATTGAAATTAAAATAGAATTTTTTAAAACTTTATTACGAAAAATATAAAAGTTTAAATAATCACTATTAGCAAGAATTTTTCTTGATTTTGTTCTAAAAACCTCAGAGATAGGTTGTGCAAGAAATGTTGCAGGTAAATTAACCAACTTGTATGAGAGCATAAATATCCCAACAGAATAAGTAGAATAAATAAATGAGGTAGCTATAATTGGAAAATGAAAGTTCAAGTTGCCTACTAGCTGAGATAAACAATAATTTATTCTCTGCTTAAACGTACTTCTTATAAAAGATACCAATTTTAGATTAAAAAATTGTGCACTTAATAATATAATTCTATAATTCAAAATAAATGTTAGTACTGACAAAAATAATGTTGCGAAAAAGTAACCTAGAATTAATCCAGAAGATAAATCTTTTAACAAAAACGGTAAGATTGAAACCAAAGTAAAATAAATCCCTCTTGATAAATTAAATAAAAAATATTTTTCAAACCTATTAAACCACATTAGGTTTGATAGATAAATATTATAAAGCAAAACACAAGGTAAAAGATAAACAAAAATTTTATTACTTAAAAAATCAAAGAATATGACTAATAATAATGATATGGCAATTGAAAAAACTAAAGGAATAACGATACTTAATAAGCCATTCCTCAATCCATCTCTAATATTTTTAGCTGTTACTATATAAAAATCATACTTCAAGTTAAATACATTAGAAATTATCACTGTCAGGCTCTGAAATAAAGCAAACTCACCAAATGAATTAGAATCATAAATTCTAGTTAGTATTCCTAATGTAAAAAGTGGAATTAATTGACCTAATAAAGACCCAAAACTATGCTTAAAAAAATTATTATTTAATTTATACACCACAAAAATCTAATATTATTTTGTTCTTAGATACATTTAAACTTAGAAACTCTTTGTGAGCTACTAAAAATACAATAATATCGGCTTTAACTATAGCTTCTTTATAATCTGTTAATTTATATACTGAATGAGTATCAATATTCGGTTCAACAATGTAATGTTCTTCATTATTTGAATTTTGTAATACTTTTTGAGCTATGTATTTAGCTGGAGATTCTCTTAAATCATCAATATTTGGTTTAAACGCTAAGCCCATCAAAGCAGTTTTTGCTTTTCTGCCGTGTTTTAATTCAAATTGAAGTTTTTCGTTTTGAATTTTCTCTGCACACCAGAATGACTTATAGTTGTTTACCTCTCTTGCAGTTCCTATAATTTTTGATTCTATTGGATAATCAGAAACTATGAAATAAGGATCTACGGCTATACAATGTCCTCCAACTCCACAACCAGGTTGTAGGATGTTTACTCTTGGATGTTTATTAGCGAGATTTATTAATTCCCAAACGTTAATATCAGCCTTATCACATATCAAAGAAAGTTCGTTCGCAAAAGCTATTTGAACATCTCGACAAGAGTTTTCTACTAATTTGCACATCTCGGCAGTACGAGCATTCGTAGCATGCAACTCACCTTTAACATATTTTTTGTAAAATGATATCACTTTTTGAGTAGAAGTTTCATCTACACCTCCAATAACACGATCATTTTCAACGAGTTCGTACATTACATTTCCTGGTAATACTCTTTCTGGACAATAGGCAATATGGATAGCTCCTTCCAGCTCAGGTCTTGATGCAAATATTAGTTGCTGCATTTTATCAGTTGTGCCAATCGGAGAGGTCGATTCAATAATGTATAAATCACCTTTTTTAAGTAGTGGAATAATTCCTTTTGTTGCGGCCTTGACAAATGAAATATCTGGCTCGTGATTCCCCTTAAAAGGGGTCGGAACTACTATCAGGTATACATTTGCTGAAGTGGGCTTTGTTGATGCTTTAAAAAAGCCATTAGAAACTGCTTTTGAAACAATCTTATCTAGGTCAGGCTCCACAATGTGGATTTCACCTTGATTTATGGTGTCTACAACACTTTGGTTTATATCAACACCTAAGACATTCGTTCCGTGTGATGCTATGAGTGCTGAGGTTGGCAAGCCAATATATCCTAAACCTATGATAACTACTTCTGGGTTCATTATTCTATGTTTTTAATAAAGTCAACAATTTTTTTTGATGCCAGCCCGTCTCCATATGGATTGTGAAGCTTTGACATTTTTTCAAAGTTTTCGTTATTGTTTAATAAGTCCAATGCTTTCGAAACAATCAACTCTTCATCAGTCCCCACTAACAAAACTGTTCCTGCTTCTACTGCTTCGGGTCTTTCAGTGGTATCTCTCATTACTAAAACTGGTTTCCCTAGACTTGGTGCTTCTTCTTGAACACCTCCGCTATCAGTAATAATAATTTTAGATCTATTCATTAACCAAATAAAATCTTGATATGCTAAAGGATCTATTAAAATTACATTGTTAACACCTGATAAAATTCTATTTACAGGTTCCTGTACTTTTGGGTTCAAATGAACAGGATAAATAATTAAACGATTTGTATCATCTTTAGCAATCCGTTTTAAAGCTTTACAAATTCTTTCAAATCCTCCACCATGATTCTCTCTACGGTGTCCTGTCACTAAAAAAACCTCTTGATTTCCTATTTGCTTTGAAAGTTCTTGAATTAATTGACTAGGATTTTCATTAACTTTCTCAACAGACTTTATCAAAGCATCAATCACAGTATTTCCAGTAACTAATATTGAATCCTCAGAAATATTTTCTTTAAGTAAGTTCTTTTTAGAAGTTTCAGTAGGAGCGAAATGATAATCACAAATTCTACCTGTTATTTGACGGTTTATTTCCTCAGGAAAAGGAGATAGTTTATTATTTGTTCTAAGTCCCGCCTCTACATGACACACTTTTGCTCCAGAGTAAAAGCTTGCTATGGACCCTGCCATCGTCGTCGTCGTATCTCCATGAACAAATACATAATCTGGAGTAAATTCTTCAAGAATTGGCTTTAAAGATTCAATAATAGTGGCTGTTAATCCATATAAATTTTGCCCTGGTTTCATTAAATCTAAATCATAATCAGGTTTGATTTCAAAAAAATCTAATACCTGATCTAGCATTTCTCGATGTTGAGCGGTTACACATACTCTTGTTTCAAAAATTTCTGGATGTCTTTGAAATTCTTTGACCAGTGGAGCCATTTTAATTGCTTCTGGCCTAGTACCAAATATTAATAAAACCTTTTTTTTTAACATTTTTTTTCTCGACTACCACCGGCAGTCTTAATTAATTTTAATTATAAAATCTTTAGGTTTTCATAAACAAATAACTTTATATAAGTCTTAAACTGTTTTTAATTAAAATAATCCCGTTAGGGATATTTTAAATTAATAATCCCTATGAATTCTTTCATTTAAGGCATCTCTTTTCTCTAATTAGCCACTTAATTAAAACAAATAGTTAAATGCAAAAGTGGGTTTTTCAAGATTCCAAAGACCAAACATTAAATTAAACTTTGAAATAAGGTTTAGCTTAAAACCCGTATTTATTCCTTTTGAATTATGTTCAAATAAAATTGATAAATCATCATAAAAAAAAGAAGTAAATGAAACACCCCCAAATACTCCCTTATAGTCTTTAGCTTTTAATTCCTTAAAATCAAAAGCATATCCAATAGATAAATCAAAATTTCCAAACCCTGTTTTGATGTTTTTTGAGCCTACAAAATAAGTTGCTGTATAATTTGAGCAAATTAAGCACGTCTCTCCAAAAATGGCTGAGGCATCTTGAAGACCTAAAACTAAAGCAGGTAAATATTTCTTTTCTTTTAATAACCTGGCTCTAAAGCCAAACATACGATCAGGAAAGTAAGAGGTTTCGAAACTTACAGGAACATTAAGCTCATGAGTATATCTAAACATAACTTCCATAAATGGGAAAAGAGCATAAGTTACATAGGTATTTAACCCAGGATTTAATCTTCTTTCAAACCGCTGAAAATATGGTTTCGGAATAAAAGCAGCTCCAATCACTAACTGCCCATCTTCCATCATCCTGGCCGATGGGATATGAATCAGCCCTGAGGTTCCTGTGACAGACTGTGCTTAAACCACCCCACCAATCAATAACAAAACAATTAAAATTAACTTTTTAATATACTTAACTTTTGACCCCTACTGCTAGTCACAAGAATAACCTCCTGCCCATCTTTTAGTTTTGATTTAATTGAATCTACCGTTGGATTTGAAAGATTTTTGACTCTAATCACACTTTCGAAAAGTGCATCGATAACTGTATTACCAGTTACCATAATTGTTTGCTCCGCTATATTTTCTTTTAGTAAATTCTCCTTAGAGGTTGAGGTAGGAGCAAAATGATAATCACACACTCTACCAGCTATTTGACGATTAATTTCTTCAGGAAAAGGGGATAGTTTATTAAAGGTTCTAAGACCAGCTTCTATGTGGCATACTTTAGCGCCTGAATAAAAGCTTGCTATGGACGAAGCCATTGTAGTGGTAGTATCACCATGTACGAATACATAATCAGGGGTATATTCTTCCAATATAGGTTTTAAGGACTCTATTATTGTGGAAGTTAGACTGTATAGGTTTTGACCTGGTTTCATTAAGTCTAGGTCATAATCTGGACTAATCTCAAAAAACTCTAATACTTGGTCCAACATTTCACGGTGCTGAGCTGTAACACAAACCCGAGTATCAAAATCAGAAGCGTTCATTTGAAACTCTTTTACAAGAGGTGCCATCTTGATGGCTTCTGGTCTCGTTCCAAAAACCAGAAGAATTTTTTTTTTAATTTTCACTTTTGAGTCCTTCCAATTATCAATATTCTAAATCCACTAAAGACTTTAAATTTATTTACAACCCGTTCAAAAAAAATTCCAAATAAATATGTAAATGAGCTTATCCTTAAATACTCTGGTCTGCCTTCTTTTAATTTTATGGTAGTATTTTTAAAACCATATTTGTTTAATTCATTTTTTATATCCTTTTTAGAATTTAATTTATAATGTGTTGGGAAAGTGTCTTCCATTTCTCTACCCCTGATACTATTATATATTTTATGAAACCAAAGTGGAGTAATAGAAGCAATCAAAGGCATATAATGAAATTTATTTGGTGTCTTAAAAAGAAAAACTCCTTTTTTCTTAAGTACTCTAAAAATTTCTGGCAAAACTTTCTCTGGGAATTCAATATGATCAAAAAACCTAAAAAAACAATAAAGCTAATTTTATAAGCAACTTAATTTAAACCCTAACCATGTTAGTCAAATCTGTGGTTTAAAATCTCGATAGAGGGTAAATTTTTAAAGCGCTTCTCTATGGACTTTACTTGACCATAAAATACAGCCACTACTGTGTAGATTAAAATCTTAAAATCAACCACAAAACTGTATTTTTTTACATACCACAGCTCTAAATCCGCTTTTAAAGGAGCTATCCGATGCTTGTAAAAGTCCTCATTTGAGCCTTTTGCTTTTTTAAACAAATCACTCTCATTTCTAAAAACAATAGAGCCAATTCCCGTTACTCCGGGACGTACGGTATTTAGGGTCTGTCGAACCTCTTTTGGATAGTACATAAATACCTCAGGAAGCAGTGGTCTGGGACCTACAAAAGATAAATCTCCATTTAGAATATTAAAAAACTGCGGAAGTTCATCAATTTTAGAAAAGCGTAAAAACCGTCCAAAAAAGTTAACCCTATTGTCATTAAACCCAGTAAGGGGACTTTTAGAGGGTTTTGAACGATTCATTGTCCTTAGCTTGAACATTCTGAAAAGCTTGCCACCTTGGCCAATGCGATGACTCAGGTAAAAAGGAGAGGTTTCACCAGATAAAAAAATTAAAAAAACCGAAATTAAAATCAATGGAGCTGAAATTAAAATCCCTATAATGGAGAATAAAATATCTGCCCCTCTTTTTAGTAAAGGATACACGCTTGCTTATTTAAAATGATGGAGATAAGGTTTATTTAGAACCCAATTTTAATCTTTGTGTTAGAATGTAAACACTCTGTCTTTTATCAGTATTAGATGGAGCTTTTATAAAAAATTCTTTTTTGAAATTAGATGATATTTTCAGGGATAGTTTTGATATCATTTCATTTTTTCTCTTCACATTCAGATCATAGCTTTTGTTGTCTGTATCAAAATGTGATATCAATGTTTGATTATCAATTTGACCATTTTTAACTAAATATTGCAAAAAGTACAATTCATCAGGATCCAACTTAATAGTAGTTTTACCTCTTTTTAATATATTTCCATTGAGTATAAAATCAACGCTTCTGATTACAAAAATTAAAGGTATTAGAATAACAAAAAAGGCAAAAACTATGACAATAAATAATATTTTGTCATCGGGATGAATGTTAAATTTTTTCTTTGGGTAAGTATTAACTGGGAAGGTTTTAGCTAATCGAAAAGGATTAAATTTTTGGCTGATCCCATCATACGCATTTTGACGTAAATAATACAATGTATCGTCACTATAAATGACTTTTCTATCATTGGAAATGGATGAATTAAAATATACTTCGTAAAAACTTCTGTTTTCGAAATCAAAAATAGCAGCTAATTTTGAATCATATTCACTAATAAAGCCGATGCCTTTTTTTGATGAAAAATAGTTTAGAGATCTAAAAAACAAATCTTTAAAATACCTAGGATAAGCTTTAAAATCAAATTTAAATTTATCTAAAGAAAAGTCAAGTAAATCTAAAATGAAAATGAAATCATTGTCTTGGGCTAAATCACTAAAATTATTTTTAATTCTAGGAGAAATTATATATAATTTATTGTTTTTTACCTGAACATATTGATTTAAAAAACCATAACCATTATCTAAAATATTAATAATAAAATCCCAACGATTGGTTTGAAAATTATAAGAAAAGATTTCAGATGAGTGATTCCAGAAACCATATCCTCCTAGACGGTAAATTTTTCCATTGAAACTAAAAACTGAGCTGTAATAATACTTTCTTTTAGTTGTTGGAAAATTTAACTGATTCAGACCAGTTTCTTTATTGAATTCATAAACAGTTGATCCATCACCTGAAACTAAATATATTTTCGAATTTACATTGACAGAAGTTAAACTGGATAAATCCAATTTATTATAATTATAATCTGTTTTTAGTTTGAATTCAAATCTTTCAAAAGTTCTAAGGTTTATATAATGTTCATGAGAAATTAAAATTGGGTTATTATTTAGATCTTTAGATAAATTATAGTTCATTGGGTCAAGGGCCTTGGAATATAATTTATAATCAATTTTTTGAGCGTTTAATTTACCCAATAGTAAAAAAAAGCCAATTAATAAGTATATTAAGCTGGATGAGAAAAAAACTTCTTTTTGTAATACTATGGCTGATCTCATTTTCTTTATCGGGGAAAATAATTCCTGATAATTTTCAATTCGATATTGACACCCTTAGGTTTTTTACTTTAAAAAATGAAAAGCTACTTTTTATTTTTAACAGTAGCGAGTATATTCTTAGTGAAAACAATATTGAGATTAATAAACTTAATCCGATAGAAGGAGTGTATTATAAAACATTAACAAATCGTTTTTTCGAAAATATAAACGATTCTTTAGGAAATATTTATTTTGTCCGAAGAGATCTGGGTGAGGTGTTTAAATATGAAAATAATTCATTTGAACGAATGGATAAATCATCTCACATAAAAACATCAAAAGGATCTTTTAAGTTTTTTCATAAAGGAAATATCCTTAGTTTTTTTGGCACACATGAAAATACTTCTTCAAATATTATTCTAGATTTTAATTTTGATTCCAAAGAATGGGATAAAATAACTCCATCATCTTTATCTGAGGTTCCATACCCAAGATCAAATGCTTTTTTCAAAAACATTGGTGATACTATTCACTATTTTGGAGGACAAACCAACAGTCATTATAATGATAAAAAGACAAGGTCTTTAAGAGATTATTTCATTTTTATTATTCCTGAAAAGGTTCATAAAAAAATTGGTGATTTAATTCCCAAAGAATTATTTGTAAAATCATGGAATGGAGCCAGTATTGAGGTTGACAATAGCAGGAGTCTGTTTTTTAATGAAAAAGATGTTATTTTAGTTGACTTTAAAAATTTTACCTATCAAAGTAAATCCATCCAATCTGTTTTTGGTTGTGAACACGAATCATTTAATAGCTCGCTTATAACTTCCACAGATAAAAAGCTTTATTATTTAATTGATGAAAAATTAAATAATGAATATGCCTTAAAATCAATTGATTTAATAAATATTGTTGACCAGTTTAATAACCCCACTCTGCTTATTGATAGTTCAACTTACAGAGTAAAAGACCTTTTAAAAATAATTTTAACTGCCTTTACAATATTTTTGGCCTGTTTTGTAGCTTATGCACTGTTTAGGTTAAATAAACTTAAAGGGTTTAAAAAACAAAATATTTTAAAGCAATCAAATTACATAACCTTCAATAAAACTATTGTCAATCTTAGTTTTGAACAATCCAGTGTTTTAGATTTATTAATAGAAAATGTTAAGGTTAAATTATCCGATTTTTTTGAGTTACCATGTTTTTTAGAATACTCAGATACCTATAAAAAAATTTATGTCCCTAAAATATTAAAGGAATTAGAATTTAAGTTGCAAATTATATCTAAAAACAAGGGAAAAAAAGTGTTTTTGGAAAAATCAAAAAATAAGTTTGACAAGAGAATCCTAGAATATAGGCTTAAAGTGAAAATTTTACCATACAAAGGCTGGTTTTTCTATATTTTTAGTTTCTAATCTGACGACTGATTTGCTGTAGGGGCTCATTTACCAAAACCCAACCAGATGAAATTATAAAACCTAAAAAAGTATAAATTATCAATATAAGCGCTCTTTTAGGACTTTCTCTTTCATTTGGCACATAAATCGACTCAATCATTGATATATTTGGAATATCCTTACTTACTTGTAATCTGGCTTGTTCTAATTGCTTGGAAAGCTCCAAATAAACCGCAAAGATTAAATCATAACGGGTTTGTATCTTTTGCAAATTCGATTCAAATACAGCCGTTGAAATGTTCTTGTTTTGGTCTTTAAACTCAGCTAACTCTTGTTGAACCTCCAAATACTGGTGCTCTTTTAACTCATACTGCTTTTCGACGTAGGATAGAATTTTTTTTGCATTTTCTGTTTTGTAGGTGGTAATAAAATCCTGAAGCAATTCCATAGCTCTTGACGCTACAACTGCTGCATATTTGGGGTTCTGGTCCATTGCACTAAGGGAAATAAAGCCCTCTTTTTCATTAACCTCTACCTGAATCAATTCCTCTAAAAGTTCAGTTAGCTCAAAATCCTGCTCACTAAGTTGCATAAGACCACCCGAAGATTGTGTATTTTGCTGATCACTATTGCGAAATTTTTTCACGAGTAAACCAGGAATTCCGATGGTATATTTTTTTAACAGGGAGGCTGGTGAACTCGCCTTAGAAAGCAAATATTCTTTATAGGTTAATCCTGAAGAATCTAATACAGTACTAAATAAAGCAAGCTTAAATGAAACACTCCCGACAATATTAGGATATAAAGAGGGTGGAATATCACCCATGGCTTCAGACTGTAGGTTTACCCCCGCTAGAGCCGCTAATCCACTGATGGAGGAGCTGATTTGTTTTTCTGAATTCTGAACTACAAATACTCCTTTTGCCCTAAAAACCTCTTTTGAAACCAAGGCTACAAAAATTCCTACTACAGCAAAAATCACTGTGGTCTTTATAATTGATCTTCTTTTCTGATAAAGTTTTGCTAAAAGGGCAACTAAATCAATTTCGTCTTCCTGCAGGTGAGAATTATTAGAATTCATTTTATTAATTGGTTAAAATACTAGAAAGCACAATAATTAGTGTAGAAAGACCGGAAGAAATAGCTATAAGTTCCTGAGAACTAATTTTTTGGCGCTCAGGTTTTCTCCCTATTATAATTTCACTTCCAGGTTTGATTTTTGGGTATTTTTTAAAAAATAAAAAGTTTTTTACAGAACTTATATCTTTGTTAGGATAGATTACTAAAATCTCTTTTTTGCTTGCAGAAGATTTTAAACCAGTTTTATTTAAATAGTACCTTAAGCCAGAGTCTTTGAATTTTACTATTGAAGGCTTTATCACCTCCCCTGTTAAGGAAACATCATTAGATGTTTTTTCAAATACGAGCCGGTCATTATCATAAAAAAAATAATTCTCATCCAAGTTGTTCACTGGTATAAAAAAAGCGTTTCTTTTGATGTAAATAGAATTTTCATTTGCAAAATCAGTAAGACCTCCTGAAAGCTCAACAAGGTTTTTTACTGTATTGAGTGTTTTTGTTTGTACATAAACTCCTGGATTTTTGACCTCACCTTCTATTTGTATTGAAATTGATTCAACCTGATCTTTTTCAATCACAGAAACTATATCTCCAGGTTTTAGATAATTAGTGGCAAGTTGTTTAAAGTCAAATGAGTCGAATTCAAGCCTTTTGATATAGTCATTTTGAATTTCATCCCTAGAAGAAACAATTATATTTATTTTATTTTCTGCTACAGTGATGCCTTGAGCCTGACCCAAAAGATCTTGTATGCTCATGGACCTGTAAAAATCATAGGATCCCGGATTCGCAACCTTACCTAAAATTTGTACTTTATCTTTTCCTAAAAATTGATTTATATTGTAAATCACTAATGAGTCTCGTTCTTGGAGTGGTTCGTTTAAATTTAGATCAAACCCCTTTGAATCCAATCCTACACTAAGTAACATTTCTTCTGAATTATTTTCTCTTCTGTAAAGACTCGCATAATATGGGTATGCGTCTTTGGTAAAACCCTTTGATGATTTAATTAAATCCTGAATTGTTTCAAGACTAGAAAGGCTGTAGGAACCTGGAATAAGAACCTCACCCGAAATACTTACTTTTTGATTTTCTTGTTCTGAGATGGAATAAACAAAGACCTTATCTCCTGAGACCAGATTAAAATCACTTTTAGTAGTGGAAATTGAGGTATAACTCGAACTTTCGATTCGAGATATTAAAAAATTATCCTTTTGAGCTTTTGGAGCGAATCCTCCACTGTATTTAATTAAATCTTCTAAAGTTTCATTTTCTTTGAGCTCAAAACTTCCTCTAAACTTCACCTCTCCCTGTAGGTTAATTCTATTCTGATAATAAGGAACTCGGATCACGTCTTGGTCTTTTAAAAATAGATCCGATAAATCCCCTGCATTAAAATATTGGTATAGATCAATATTGGCTATCACTTTTCCTTTTCTGACCAGTTGAACATTTCGATAGCTCCCCTGTGAGCTTATCCCTCCAGCAGCGTATAGCGCATGAATGGGAGAAGACATACCATTTAGAGTGTAAATTCCTGGAGCTTTGACCTGTCCTATAATAGAAACAAACACGCTTCGTGTAGCACTCAGACTAAGATCAAGATTAACTTTTTCAAGTTCAATCTTACTATTCAAACCCTTATAAATCTTGGAAAGTGCATTTTTTATTCTTCCTTTGGCATCAAGTAAAGTGTAACCATTTAAATAAACAGGGCCTATGCCTTCAATCAGAATCTTTCCTTCTCTATCTATTTCCAGGCGATAAGAGGCCTGTGATGCACCCCACAAACTTATTATAAGACCATCTCCTGGCCCCAATTGATAATTTGAGGGAGTTGCAATGTTAACCTGGGGAGAAAAATCATAACTAAAATCATTAAAATATTGACTTCCGTAAATTTTATTATTATTGGTTGTTTCTATCTTAGGCTTGACATAATTTGAATATTTACTCTGAAAAGTAGGATCTTTTTCTGAAATATTTGAATTGGAACTATTTTTTGAGTTGTTTTCCGAATTCTTTAAAAGCTGATCAATGTTGTAACCCTTCGAGCGAGCTATATCCTTAATTTGAATATCTGAAAAGCCTTGTGACTTCATCTGAGAATAAAAACTAAATAACTCATCATTAGATTGACTGAATGAATAGAAGCTTATTAATATAGTAAATAAAAAGGTGATTTTTTTCATTGCTTAGCTTATTGAGCTATTAAATATTAAGTTGTATATATAGAGTAAATCATATTAACTCGAAATGAATCTCTTTCTTTGCAAACAATCATTTTATGTAAAATTAAACGAATAAAAGAAATATTTGAAACTATAATATTGGACATTTTAAATGAATGATTAAAAAAAGGAGATTCTTTGACAAAACCCACGGCTTCGCCGATTGACTGTTGTCAATAACAAAAAATAAAACAATTTAATCGTAATCTATCGAGAATAATTAATCTCCATTGTGGCGGATAAAGAATTAATATTCAGATAAATTTTATTTTTACAAATTTCTATAATTTTACCCTTAACACCTTGTAAAAAACCGTGATTAACGATTATATAATCACCCTTTTTAAAATTAGAAAAATGTTTGTCACCGTATACTGACTCAACATGGTTAATCATAGTTTCCATTTGTAATTCAGGAATTTCAATTGGTTTTGAATTGTAACGGATAACATCACCAGTATATGGGTTTTGGTTAATTAAATTATAGTTAATACCATCTTTAAAATATAAAAAAACAAAACCTTTTAATAATAAATTTATTTTTGACCTACCATTTTCTAACTTGACCCTTTTAGTTGGAATGTAACATTTTAATGAATTTAATTGAAAAAATTCATGAGCAAGTAATGTTTTTCTGTAATTGGTTTTTATTATGTACCAAGGCATATTTAAATGTACAAAGTGGGTATAGGATCAATTATAAAATATTATATTATTATATATATACTACAATAGATTTGTAACTAATTGAATTTCAACATTTAAATTAGAATGAATTATAGTTATAACGTTTTATATTATTTAAATTTTATTATTATTAATCATTTAATTATTATAATTTAATTAATTATTTGCAATTTTTTCAGGTTTGGCATAATCTCTGAATAAATAAACTGTAAAAAACTTATAAAAACATGTATATAAATTATTTATGATCTAAAATGAGCAAATGATTTAGCCCCATAATTAGTCGGACGTAATTATAGTTGTAAATTAGTAATTATGTCACGAGTAAAGAGAAAATTGAATCCATTAAAGGATTAAGAAGGGGGAATATCAAAAACAACTACCTACTGAAAGGTAAAGTCTACTGTAAAGACTGTGGGAATAGAATGTGGATTAAAGGTGGTGGAATGGAAACTAATGGTAAGGTTTATAGATACTACTTCTGTAAAGAAAACTTCAAACAAAAAAGAAAGAATTATGACAGTAGGTTTGAGGATAATTCTAAACCAAAATGTGAATGTATTAAAGAGAATAAGATAAGTGTATACAAATTAGAAGATATTGTTTGGGATACTCTATTCTCAGTCTTATCTAACAGTAATCAAATTAAAGAAGAATACAAACGAAAGTACAACCAATCAGATATTCAAAAGAATAGGTTTAGTGGTAAAAGAAAATACTATCAAAAGGAATTAGAAAAGATTGATGTTTTAGAGGAAAACACACTTACCAAATTCGTTGGTGGTGAGATAAATGAAAGACAAAACAGTATCCTTTCTGATAAGTTTGAAAGAGATAGAGTTGAAATCAGAAAGAAACTAACTGAAGTAAATGAGGAATATGAAAAGTATGAAGTTGGTGAGGTAGTTACTGATTACATTGATGTAATGATTGAGGAATTAGACAAACAATACTCAATTCAAAGATTTAGTGATAAAGAAGTAATCATTAACAAATACATTGAAGAGGTAAAAGTGAAGTATATTGGTAGTGAGAAAGAAAACTTTAGAATTGAAGTTAAGTTATCCCTTAAAGATGATTTTGAAGAATTAACTAACAATACCAATAAGTCAATAAAGGGAAAAAGTAAAAAGAATGGAA
>JADHLZ010000046.1 GCA_016780345.1 Flavobacteriaceae bacterium
TAATTTATTATTACAAAAAAAAGGAATGAAAATTTTAAATTTATAATAGATAATAGTTCGGAGATCCTCTGTTGTATATTATTTTTTATAATAATGAATATTTTTTTAATATATATATACGAGTTATATTTTTCACTTTAAATTGAGATAAATTTTACAAAAATTCCACGAACTTTTTTATAATTAAAATAGTTCGGTTTTTAGAAAAAAAAAATAAAATTATATGAGAAAAATATAACTGTGAAATTTATCTATTCCACATGTCTTGCTCAAAATCAAGAATTTCTTTTTTGATTCTTTCTGACTCTAAAATAGACTCAAGACCGGGCTTTTTATAGTCTTTAATAGCCCTGTCGCCATATACATTATCTTCTTTATAAATGTAAGAATTGAATCTTCTAGAAACTAGTAACTGATCAAATGAAATACGATTTGCATTATTTTTGTCATTGAAAACCTGTTCCCTGTGTAATACTTTTCTAATACTTGGATACCAAATCCAAAACAAATCTGTATCATTCTTTCCGTCATCATCTTTTAAATTTTTACCAACAGGCATTAACCCAAGTAGCCTGTACTTCATTTCACCTTGTCTTTTATCAAAGTACCACATACCTTTTATTCTGTAAGCGGTAATATCAATTGACTTCAACTCTTCTGCTGGAGTTTGAACACCATTAATCGTTTCACTAAAAGAAATAACCTCCATAACATCATTATAAGTCATCTTATCTTTAAAATTATCATTACGATCAAAATATAACTCTGTGATGTTTTTGTTTAAAATATTTTCTTTTAATATTCTCCAAAGAGATTTTCTGTTTTTTTCATAGGTTTCATCGTTAACTGGAAAAAGTAATGGAAAATTGATTTTTTCATTTAAATCAATTTTTTCATAAACTATTTTAGACCATAATATATCCCTATCATCAATGTAATCAAATTCTAAAAACGAATCGTTATCCGTTTGTTTTTGATCAAAATTTTGAATCCCAATTTCATCAGGTGACTTAGCATTTAAAATATTTGATTGAGAATAAGAACTCAAAACAAACATAAGGCATATAGGAAAGATTAAAAAGTTTTTCATTCTAGTATTACTATAAAATCATTTACAATATAGTTAGGATTTACGAAATCCCCATCCTTAGCGCTAGCTTTAATATTAGATATTCTTACAACGGTTCCCCGTCCTTGACTATTAATATCGTCTACAGCTTTAGGGTTATTTCTAGCAGTATTTCCTATAACTGACTTTGATGGAGAATTACCAACTTTTATATCAAAAGAAGTCACTTCTATTACAAAATCGTACAAGAAATCTTTAGGTTTGTTACCTGTTATCATTCCATTTGCTAAATATCGTTTTGGAATGTTTTCAGTTGGTTTGTAATAATTATCGTTAACCTTGATTGAACCCAATCCAGGTGGTGGTTCAAGAATTCTAAACTCACCTCCATCGAAATTTTTTCTTACACCATTTAAAATTCCAGAAACAGAAACTTTCATAGTTTTCTTAGAAAAATCACTAGTCGGTACAGCTCCCCAACCCCCATTAGTAAGTTTTATAAACTGACCATTATTACTACTTGGGATGATAGAACTTTCAGCTACACCAGGGATAGAAATAGATGAAGGATTTCTTAATCCTCTATAAAAAACCTTCATGTTATCTGCTGAAACAACAGCTGAATTAGGTTCCTTAATAATAACTATATTTTGACTAACAGGAATAGATACTAACTCCTGGGTATCAGCATTTCTTTTGGTAATAGTTCCAGTTAATTCATAAGTACCAGGTGAAGAAATCTTTTTATTTAAAACAACCTTACCTCTTTCAATTTTAAACTCTGAACTTTTTAATGGATTTCCATTTATAAATAGCTCAACTTTATCAGGTCTAAAGCCTTCATCTTTTTTCCCCATTACTACAGCTGCATCAATCACGTCTGTTGTATAATAGACAGGCTTTGTTGTCTCAAGTAAAGTTTGAAATGTATTAAAATTCAAACCCTTATTTTGAACAGCATTCAAAATTTGAGATAAAATCTTATTTTCAATATACCTTATATCAGATTGTATTTTTGTTAGTTTAGATATAGATGCTATCATAGGAAAGCCTTGAAAATTATAGTTTAAAAAAGGAGATTCTGTACCTTCACTTGTTACTACTTTGTCAGAGTACTTAAATCTGTTATCAATCTCATTACTAATTGAACCAAAATCATAGTTAATCTTAGTTTCTTTTTCAGATTCTTCCTCTTTTAAAGTTATCTCAGACAATATTTCTTTAACCAAAAAAGGATAATTTATAAATTTGCTAAGAAATAACTCTCCGTTTTTAGTATAGGTATCACCTTGAAAAAAATACTCATCCAAAGTTTGAGATTTGTCCATAATTTGATAATCCATCATGGTTATTATAGAGTCTTTATTGGATTTAACAGAAACCTCTTTTAAAAACCGATTTTCATCAGAATTTACCAACGAGTCTTTAATAGATTGAATAAAACCATACAAATCATCGGATACCGATTTGAGATCACCAACCATTTCTGCAGCAATTTTATAATCAAGATTGTCTGAATTTGAATTTATTTGATCATAACTAATTTTTGACGAGGATTCAAATTCTTCAATTGATGACTCTAAATCATCATTTAAAATTCCAAGGGTAGCTAAAACCTCTTTACTAATATTTAGGGCTAACATCGCAATAAACACGAGATACATCATGTTTATCATTTTCTGTCTAGTATCCGATTTTCCTGCCATAAGATTATTTATTCATACCCTCAAGCATTGAAGAGTATTTGGCATTTAATTCATTAATTGTAGATTTCATTTTATTTAGTTCATCCCCTAATCCATCTGGAATATTCATTGAGGAGGTAGATGAATTTACCTCACTTAATGTCTTATGAAGAGAATCATAGAGTTCATTTATATTAGTTAGTTTGGATGCTGCAGAGGATAAATTATTATTGTAAGATTTTAGATTATCATTTATGTCCTTTGGAACACTAAAAGATTCAGTAGCAGCAGTTGCAGCACTTAAATTTTTATTAAGTAAACTTAAACCACTAACTGTTTGATCAACTGCTTGTTGTAAAGATTGAGTTTCAGCCTCAATAGTTTGCAACCCTTTATCTTCTATAGATGAATCTCCCATCATAAAACCCTGTATTCCTGAAATAGAAAAAATAATAGCTTCTGTTACTAATCCTGCAGTTAACCATGTATTTCCAGTAAAAATAAAATCACTATGTGTTATTTTAAGCAAAGCTCCAATAATTACAATTGATGCTCCAACACCAAACATTAATTCGATTACATTATCAGGTAAAAATTTTTTTCTTGTATTAGCCATTTTAATTTTTTTTTACTTTGTTATAAAATTTAGACCATTTTTAGATTAAATAGTTTAAAATATTTTTTTTTGGTTTTTATCATTTCCTATATCTTCTCCTAAATAATCTTGTACAGTTCTAAATCCTATATAAGATCTTTTTTCGTCTTTGTATTCATAGTCTCTAGTACTAACTCTTAAAAAATATGAGACATCTTTCCACGACCCACCTCTAATCACCTTTCTGAGATTAGTTGAATCTGAAATATTTGGATTTAAACCAGAGTCAAAATTATAAGAACCTTTATCATAAGAAGACTCTGTCCATTCTGCAACATTTCCAGCCATATTGTAAAGCCCATAATCATTTGGCCAATAAGATTTTGCTTCAACAGTATATAAAGCATTATCAGCTGCATAATCGCCTCTGTTAGGCTTGAAGTTAGCTAAAAAACAACCTTCAGAATCAGTGGTATATGGACCTCCCCATGGATAGGTTCCTGATTGAATTCCTCCTCTTGCTGCATATTCCCATTCAGCTTCACTTGGTAATCTAAAAGAAGCCACTCTTTGAGCATTTTTGGATTTAGATTTTGTATATCTATTTTTATACATTGTTCTCCAATGTGCAAAAGCTTTTGCTTGTTCCCAAGAAACTCCAACAACTGGATAGTCAGAATAAGCATCGTGCCAAAAATAATCGTTGTGCATTGGTTCATTATAGCTATAAGAAAAATCTTTAATCCATGCAGTTGTATCAGGATATATTGGAATAGATTTTTCCTTAAAAAAATCTTTTCTAGATTCACTATTTGATTTTATTGCTGCTTCGGCATCAAAAGTTGTGTAACTGTAAACTAACTTTTTAGTGTCAAAAATACGTTCTGAGTTGAAAGATTCTTCTATAGGTAAATAAAACCCTGTCCCTTCAATAACTCCCTCCATAACCTCGGCATAAGCTAAATCGGGATATTCCTCTCTTTCCCAAATAATATCAATATCAAAATTAAGATTAAATGTTTTTTTATCATACGGATTAATTCCAAATGAATTTTGTTCTCTGTAAAGTTCATATCCACTTTTTTCATCGTCGCTAACTTCACTTATAGGCTGGTATATTGGAAAATAAGAATTAATACTGTTGTCTTTATCTAGCTCCTCTTGTGTAGGTGATTCACCGATTTCCTCCATAGCTCTAACAGCAAGTGCTTGTCTAACAACAGAATCTTTCACCCAATTAACAAATTGTCTGTATTCTCCATTAGTAATTTCAGTTTCATCCATATAAAATGCCTTAATAGAAACCGTACTAATTGGAGCATTTTGCAAACCAACGATATCTTCGTCTGACATTCCCATTAAAAATGAACCACTAGGAACTAGAACCATACCTGATGGTTTGTCAGGGAAAAACTTTTTGCCTTGAACGCCAACCAATTCTCCTCTATCGGATTTAGAACAACTTTGAAAAATGAATAAAAAAATTAAAAAAATTGATAATTTTTTCACGCTACTAATAGTATTAAGGTCATAAATTTAACAATATTATTTGAACAGATTCAAAATTCATACCATTTTTATATAAAATTTCTTCTAAGTAACATTAATAATCTTTCAGATAGAATTTCTTCGACTGCTTTTTTATAATCACTTTCTGAACATGGATAAATATTGTTTACAATTGGCATTTTATTTTCATCCAAAATTTCAACCCACCATCTTTGGGTCAATTCACTATTA